>JAQFVJ010000318.1 GCA_029439525.1 Caballeronia sp. BR6202001591004 | reverse complement strand
GGCGCGCTGGTGCGCCAGGCACGGTTGCCGCCTGCGTATCGCCGACACGCGGGAAACGCCGCCGAATCTCTCTGAACTCGCGATCCACAAGATCGACGCGGAGTTCGTCGGGGGCGCATTCACGCCGGCCTTGCTCGATGACGGCATCGAACTCGTCGCGATCAGTCCCGGCCTGTCGCCGCTCGCGGATGACCTCGCGCCCTTGATCGCCGCAGCGAAAGAGCGCGGCATTCCCGTGTGGGGCGAACTCGAACTGTTCGCGCAGGCGCTCGCATCGCTCGGTGCGAACGGATATCAGCCGAAGGTCATCGCGATCACCGGCACGAACGGCAAGACCACGACGACCGCGCTCACCGGTCTGCTCTGCGAACGCGCGGGCAAGACGGTGGCGGTCGCGGGCAACATCAGCCCGGCGATGCTGGACAAGTTCACCGAAGCGATCGATCAGACCGCGCTGCCGGACGTGTGGGTGCTCGAACTGTCGAGCTTCCAGCTGGAAACCGCGCACACGTTCGCGCCCGATGCGGCAGCGGTGCTGAATATCACGCAAGACCATCTCGACTGGCACTGCGGACTCGACGCGTACGCTGCCGCGAAGGGCCGCATCTTCGGGCCGCGCACGACACGCGTGCTGAACTGCGACGACAATCGCACGATGAAGCTCGCCGCGAACGTCGCGCAGGATCGCGTCGTGACGTTCGGGCTGAACGAGCCGCTGCATGCCGGTGATTACGGCCTGCTGCGCGACAACGGCATAGCGTGGCTGGTCGAAGGTATCGATCAGGACGGCTCCGACGAAGCGCCGCCGTGCCGCCGCAAGCAGGATGCCGCCGAGCCGAACGTCGTATCGAAACGCCTGATGCCCGCCGACGCATTGCGCATTCGCGGCCTGCACAACGCGGCCAACGCACTCGCAGCGCTCGCGTTGACACGCGCCATCGATCTGCCGCTCGCGGCGCTGCTGCACGGCCTGCGCGAGTATTGCGGCGAGCCGCATCGCGTGGAAGTGATCGCACAGATCGACGGTGTCGATTACGTCGACGACAGCAAGGGCACCAACGTCGGCGCGACCGTCGCCGCGCTCGATGGCATCGCGCAACGCATCGTGCTGATCGCCGGCGGCGACGGCAAGGGCCAAGACTTTTCGCTGCTCGAGGCGCCGGTTGCGCGCTGGGCGCGCGCGGTGATGCTGATCGGCCGCGATGCGCCGCGCATCCGCGACGTCCTGGCATCGACGGGCGTCACGCTCGAAGACCACACGACGCTGGAAGAGGCGACCAACGCCGCCGCGCGCATCGCCGAAGCGGGCGACGCCGTGCTGCTGTCGCCCGCTTGCGCGAGCATCGACATGTTCAAGAACTACGCACACCGCGCGGACGTGTTCCGTGGCGCGGTGGAAGAAATCGCCGCCGCGCGGGGAGTGATGCTATGAGCTGGTCGGAACGATTCGGATCGAAACTCACGGGCCAGCAGCACGCGGTCCCCAGCAACTCGCTCGCCGGCCGCACCGACGCCGCGCGCATGCGTCGTGGCGCGGCGTGCATCGCGAGCGCGGTCAACGGCGTGCGTCCGGCACGCTCGCGCATGCTCGACTACGACTACTCGCTGTTGTGGGTGACCATTGCGCTGCTGGGCTTGGGCATCGTGATGGTGTATTCGGCGTCGATCGCCATGCCCGATTCGCCGAAGTACGCGAGCTACCGCGACTATCACTTCCTCGTGCGTCACCTCGTATCGATCGCAACGGCGCTGGTCGGCGCGATCATCGCGTTCAAGATTCCGATCAAGACGTGGGACAAGTACGCGCCGAAGCTTTTTCTGGTGGCGCTGGCGATGCTTATCATCGTGCTGATTCCGCATGTCGGCAAAGGCGTGAACGGCGCGCGCCGCTGGATTCCGCTCGGCATCACGAACATGCAGCCGTCGGAAATCATGAAGCTTGCGGTGACGATCTACGCCGCGAACTACACGGTGCGCAAGCAGGAGTTCATGTACAGCTTCGGCAAGGGCTTCTTGCCGATGGGAGTCGCGGTCGGCGTGGTCGGCGCGCTCTTGCTGCTCGAACCGGACATGGGCGCGTTCATAGTGATCGCCGCCATCGCGATGGGCGTGCTGTTTCTCGGCGGCGTGAACGGCAAGCTGTTCGGCGGTCTCGTGGCGACGGCGATCGGCACCTTCACTTTGCTGGTGTGGGCGTTGCCCTGGCGTCGTGAGCGGATTTTCGCTTACCTCGATCCGTGGGACGACCGTTATGCGCAAGGCAAGGCGTATCAGCTGACGCATTCGCTGATCGCGTTCGGGCGCGGTGAGTGGTTCGGCGTCGGGCTCGGCGGCAGCGTCGAGAAGCTCAACTATCTGCCGGAAGCGCATACCGACTTCATCCTCGCGGTGATCGGCGAAGAACTCGGTTTCGTCGGCGTGATCTGCGTGATTCTGCTGTTCTACTGGATCGTGCGTCGCTCGTTCGAGATTGGCCGTCAGGCGCTCGCGCTGGATCACACCTTCCCCGGTCTGGTGGCGAAGGGCGTCGGCATCTGGTTCGGCGCGCAGACCTTCATCAACATGGGCGTGAATCTCGGTCTCTTGCCGACCAAGGGTCTCACGCTGCCGCTCGTCAGTTACGGCGGCTCGGGCATCTTGCTGAACTGCATCGCGCTGGCGGTGTTGCTGCGCGTCGATTACGAGAACCGGGTGCTCATGCGCGGAGGAAAAGTATGACCGTGCAACGCGACCGCACCTTGATGGTGATGGCAGGCGGCACGGGGGGCCATGTGTTCCCGGGGCTGGCGGTCGCACACTGGATGCAGGCGCACGGCTGGCGCGTGGTGTGGCTCGGCAATGCGGCCGGCATGGAAGCGACGCTCGTGCCGAAGCACGGCATCCCGATGGAATACGTGCGCTTCGGCGGCGTGCGTGGCAAGGGCATCAAGACGAAACTGATGTTGCCGGTGAACCTGCTGCGCGCGTGCTTGCAAAGTCTCGCGGCGCTGCGTCGCGTGAAGCCGGATGTCGTGCTCGGCATGGGCGGTTACATCACATTTCCGGCGGGCATCATGACGAAGTTCGCGTGCAGCCCGCTCGTGCTGCACGAACAGAATTCGATCGCGGGACTCGCGAACAAAGTGCTCGCATATCTCGCGAAACGCGTACTCGTCGCATTTCCGAATGCTCTGAAGAATGGCGAGTGGACCGGCAATCCAATTCGCGCGGAACTAACTGGAAATTTGCCACCTAAAGAACGCTACGCCGCCCGTTCGGGACGTCTGAATGTCCTCGTCGGTGGCGGAAGTCTGGGTGCGGCGGCGCTGAACGAAACCGTGCCAAAGGCGCTCGCGATGCTGAACGCGGATGAACGTCCGCGCATCGTGCATCAGGCGGGCGCGAAGCATATCGAGGCGCTGCAAGCGAATTACGCGGCGGCGGGTCTGTCGGTCGGCGACGATCTGCAACTCGTGCCGTTTATTGAAGATATGGCTCGCGCCTACGCCGCCGCCGATCTCGTCATCTGTCGCTCGGGCGCGATGACGGTCTCGGAAATCGCGGTGGTCGGCGTTGCCGCCTTGTTCGTGCCATTCCCGTTCGCCGTCGACGATCACCAGACGACGAACGGCGCGTTCCTCGCGAAAAACGGAGCGGCCGAACTCATACAACAACGGGATCTGTCGGCACAGAAGCTCGCCGACTGGTTACGCGCACAAACACGCGCAACGCTCGCTGACATGGCCGAGCGTTCGCGCGCACTCGCGAAACCGGACGCGACCGAAAGAGTCGCGAGTATTTGCGCCGATGTGGCCGGCGCGCGTCTGAACGCGCAAGCAAGGGAGGCACATTAGCAATGAAACGTATCGTCAAGCATATCCATTTCGTCGGCATCGGCGGCGCGGGCATGAGCGGCATCGCCGAAGTGC
>JAQFVJ010000317.1 GCA_029439525.1 Caballeronia sp. BR6202001591004 | reverse complement strand
CGCGGACGAACGCACGGCAAACGAAAGCTCATCGGGCGAGCCGTTCTGAAGGATGTCGAACTGACGGCGGATATCGTCTTCGAGGCGCGGCTGCAGCGGCGCCTCGACGATCCATTGACGGATTTCCTTGCCGCATTCCGCAAGCGCCTTGACGTCGTCGACGTCGAGCGTCTCGAGACGTTTGGCGATGCGGTCGGTCACGCCGTTGTGCTTAAGGAAGTCGCGAAAAGCGAGCGCGGTCGTGGCGAAACCCGTCGGCACCTGAACGCCGGCTTCGGAAAGCTGGCTGATCATTTCGCCGAGCGACGCGTTCTTGCCGCCGACGATTTCCACGTCGGTCATTCGCAACTGCTCGAATGGAACTACATACACCTGATCCTTTGCGACATCGTTCGCAGCATTGACTGCGTTAGTCATACAAGCCCCTAAGTGTGGATGGAATTCTCGATCGCACGAGTGGGCTCACATGCAGCGGCGCTCATTGGAAGCATTTCTCGCATCTCGTACAACCTGTTGTTTGATAAGCATTCGGGGAGCCGCGCGCCGTCGGATTCGAGGCGCGCCGCAAAGATGCGGGAGGTCGGGAAATCTGCTCGAGAACGTGGGATTCCAGTTACGAAAAGCCACGAAATGACCGCGATTTGACGAAAATCCAAATCTATTTGTCCGCAATTGCTTATCGAACAGATTTGCCGCTATTCTACCCTACCTTGCCGGTTTTCAAAATTGTCCGAGCGGAAACAGCCGTTCCACAGCAAAATCGAGCTCTTTCGCGCCTGTTCGTAGGTTCAACCACATCCCGGCGCAGGGTCAAGCGGCTAGTTACCTTAACACGAGGCCATTCCGGCGGCCGCCTGCATACCATGCTTGCTCTGTGCGTGCGACGTGTCCGGATCAAATTGTTTGAGTGCCTTCACCTCAACTCGTTCCTTTATTGCCGATGCCGCCTTCCGTATTCATCGTTTCCGACGGTACCGGGATCACTGCCGAAACCTTCGCGCATTCGATCCTCGCCCAGTTCGACCAGAAATTCCGGCTCGTGCGCGTGCCCTTCGTCGATTCGATCGACAAGGCGTATGCGACCGTCGAGAAGATCAATGAGGCCGTTGCGCTCGACGGGCGCCGTCCGATTGTCTTCACCACGCTCGTCGATAGCGCATCGAACGAAATCGTCAAGGGCTGCAATGCGCTCGTGCTCGACATGTTTCAGACCTTCATCGAGCCGCTGGAACACGAACTGGAAATTAAGTCGACGCACGCGATGGGCCGCGTCCACCAGAACGCGGACACCGAGGAGTACAAGAATCGCATCGAGGCGATCAACTTCTCGCTGGCGCACGACGACGGCCAGTCCAACCGCAATCTCGCCGAGGCCGATGTGATTCTCGTCGGCGTGTCACGCAGCGGCAAGACGCCGACGAGCCTTTATCTGGCAATGCAGTACGGCGTGAAGGCGGGGAATTACCCGCTGATTCCCGAGGACTTCGAGCGCGGCAAGCTGCCGACACCGCTACTCGAGCATTGGGAGAAGATGTTCGGTCTGTCGATCGATCCGCAGCGTCTGGCCGAGATCCGCAACGAGCGACGTCCGGGCAGCAAGTACGCGGCGCTGGAGAATTGTCGCTACGAGATCAACGCAGCCGAACAGATGATGAAGCGCGAAGGCATTAAGTGGCTGTCGTCGACGCACAAGTCGATCGAGGAAATCGCCACCACGATCCTGCAGGAAATCAAGCCGGAGCGGCCTTCCTACTACTGACATACTGATGCGCACTCAATGCTGCTGGCGGCACTGCTCGAACAGGCAGATCGCCGCAGCAGCCGCCACGTTGAGCGATTCCATGCCGCCCGGCTGAGGAATGGTTACGCGATACGTCACGGCATCGCGCCAGACTTGCGAAACGCCCGCGCCTTCATTGCCGAATACCCACGCCACCGCGCCTGACAGGTCGCAATCGTAGATCGCGCTCGCGCCGTGCGAATCGGTGATGGTCACCGGCGCATCGAGACGCGCAATCAGCGTGTCCGACTCCACGTCCTCGAAAATATCCAGCAGGAAATGCGCGCCCATGCCGGAGCGCAACACTTTCGATGACCACGCATACGCGGTGCCCGGCGCGCAGAACACATGCTTCACGCCCGCCGCCGCGGCGCTGCGCAGAATCGAGCCGACATTGCCCGCGTCCTGAATGCCGTCGAGGATCACGCAGGTTTCCGCCACGCGCTCGGGCATCGCCGCTTCGATCTTCTCGACCAGCAGCAACATGCCGACGCCGTGCACCACACTCGATAGCTGGCCGAACAACGCATCCGGCAGCACGACCACGCGCTTTTCCTCGATACGCGCGACGATCTCGCGTGCCTCTTCATGCATGAGCGCGCTTTCGGTAACGACGCAGGTTTCGGGCTGCCCCGCCGCATCGAGATACGCGGATGCGAGATGCAGACCTTCGAGCAAGGCGTGCCCGCTGCGGCGCTGCGGCGCGGTCGAACCGGCGAACCCTTTCAGACGCTTGTAGAGCGGGTTGTCCCGAGAAGTGATGGGTTTCACGTATTTATTTCTGCGCGAAAGACGTACTCAGAACGCCAGCGTGTCCGAGTCGTGTTCGAGATCCGCGGTGGCCTGAAGCACTTCCGGCGCGATTTCCGGCAACACCGAGCTGAAACGCGCGTGCGCCTCGCGCACCGGCGCGAACGAGCGCCGATGATGCGCGCACGGCCCATGCTCGCGCAGCGCCTTCAGATGCTGCGGCGTGCCGTAGCCGGAATGCACGTCGAAGCCGTACATCGGGAAAGCCTGGTGTAGATCGACCAGCATGCGGTCGCGCGTGACCTTGGCGAGAATCGGTGCCGCCGAAATCTGCTTGATGAGCGCGTCGCCGCCGATCACGGCTTCGCTGCGGATCGACAGCGTCGGACAGCGGTTGCCGTCCACCTTGACGAGCGTCGGCACGATGGACAGGCCTTCCACTGCGCGCTTCATCGCGAGCATGCTGGCGTGCAGGATGTTGATGGTGTCGATTTCCTCGATACTCGCCGACGTGATGCAGTACGCCAGCGCGCGATCGACGATTTGTTCGTACAGCTCTTCGCGCCTTTTCGCCGACAGTGACTTCGAATCGTTGAGCCCGTTGATGCGCGGCTTGTCCGGATCGAAGATCACGGCAGCGGCCACCACCGGTCCCGCAAGCGGACCGCGCCCCGCTTCGTCGACGCCGCAAATGACGTCGAACGGCGAGCTGAAGTCCAGCCCGCCCTGCGTCGACTTTGCCTTTGCAGCACGCGCCATTATTGCGGCCTCCGCGATTCGAGCACCCGCGCCACGGCTTGTGCCGCCTTCTGCGACGTGTTCTGCCGCAGCGTGAGGTGCATGTCGGTGAAGATTTCCGTCAGATTACGGCGGTTGGCGTCGTCGTTCAACTGTTTCAGCGTCGCGTCCGCGAGTGCCTCGGGCGTCGCGAAGTGCTGCAGGATTTCCGGCACGACGAAGCGCCCTGCCAGAATATTCGGCTGGCCCACGTACGGGAGGTAACCCTGCCGTTTCATGATCTGACCCGTGAGCCAAGGTACCTTGTACGAGATGACCATCGGCTTCTTGAGCAGCGCGACTTCGAGCGTCACGGTGCCGCTTTTGACGAGGATCGCATCGGCGGCGGTCATCGCGCGTTGCGCGTTGCCGTCGGTGATCGTCAGCGACAGACGCGGATGTGCGTCGACCAGCGACTGCAATAACGCGCGGATCGCCGCGTTGGCCGCCGGCATCAGGAAGCGCACGGTCGGCTCGCGCTGCTGCATCAATTCCATCGCATCGAAAAACGTCGGGCCGATCAGTTCGATCTCGGAACGGCGGCTGCCCGGCAGTACCGCGATCACCGGGCTGCCCTCGGCGATACCGAGTTCGCGGCGCGTGCCCGGCACGTCGGGTTCGAGCGGAATCTCGTCGGCGAGCGGATGGCCGACATAGCTCGATGCCACGCCCGCCTTCTCCAGGATCGCCGTCTCGAACGGAAACACGCACAGCATGTGATCGACGGCCTTCGCAATCTTCTTGATGCGCCCGCCGCGCCACGCCCAGATCGACGGGCAGACGAAATGCACAGTCGGAATGCCCGCCTCGCGCAGCGGCTGCTCGAGTCCGAAGTTGAAATCGGGCGCGTCCACGCCGATGAACACCGACGGCGGTTCCACGAGCAATTGCCGCTTGATGTCGTTGCGGATGCCGAGAATCTCGGGGATGTGCTTCAGCGCTTCGATGTAGCCGCGCACGGAGAGCTTGTCCATCGGCCAGTGTGCTTCGAAGTCGACGGCTTTCATGCGCGGCCCGCCGATACCGCTATAGCGCGTGCCTTCGGGCAACACGTCGTGAAGGCCCTTGAGCAGCGCCGCCGCGAGCAGGTCGCCAGAGGGCTCGCCGGCGACCATTGCGATGCGCGGCGGATAGGTAGTCAGCATCATCGGGCGGCGGTTTAGCGGATGATGCCGCGCTGTGAAGTGGCGATGAAGTCGGTAAAGGCCTTGACCGGCTCGTCGCCGTCGCCGCCTGCCGTGCTGAATTCCTGAAGCTGCACCTTTGCGTCCTCGAGCGACAGGCCGCTCTTGTAGACGATGCGGTATGCTTGACGCAACGCGGAAATCGCGTCCGGCGAGAAGCCGCGGCGACGCAGGCCTTCGACGTTGATGCCGTGCGGTTTCGCCTTATTGCCGGCAGCGATCACGAACGGCGGCACGTCCTGCACCAGCGCGGGCGCGCCGCCCAGCATCGAATGTGCGCCGATACGCACGAACTGATGCACGCCCGACATGCCGCCGACGATCGCGTGATCGCCGACGAAGACGTGCCCCGCCAGTTGCGCGTTGCTCGACATGATCACGTTGTTGCCGAGCTGGCAGTCGTGACCGACGTGCACGTACGCCATGATCCAGGAGTCGTTGCCGATCACGGTCACGCCTTGATCCTGAGCCGTGCCGGTATGCAGCGTCGTGAATTCGCGGATGGTATTGCGGTCGCGGATTTCCAGGCGCG
>JAQFVJ010000316.1 GCA_029439525.1 Caballeronia sp. BR6202001591004 | reverse complement strand
CACGCCGCACACCAGCGCCAGCGACACGCCGGTGCGGCCGCCATTCAACGACCGCGCCGGGTTGCAGGCGGCCGTCGCGCTCGGACGCTTCGATCATCGCGAGCGCGATGCGGTCCTTCATGCTGTCGGTCGGATTCTGGCTTTCGAGTTTCACGAGGATGCGCGCACCGTTGGACGGCACGACGTGGCGCAGTTCGAGGAGCAGCGTGTTGCCGATCATGTCGAGGATGGTCGTCGTCGAAGAGTTCATGACTTGTCTCGTGGATGAAGAAGGATCAGGCGCAGTCCAGACTCGGGCGGGCGTCGGAACTATAGTCACGACATTATTGATTTGCGACATGAGAGTGAGCATCCTCGCGCCCGACGACGTATTCGACACCGGCCTCGCCGTGCTCATGGACACGCTCGGCACGGCGAACGAACTGGCGGCAGCGCAGGGCTTCGCGTCGGTGCCGTTCGACGTGACGATGGTCGGCGTGCGCAGGCACATCCGCACGGCAAACGGGTTTTCGGTGCAGGTGGACGTGACGAAGCGCGCCGCTCAGCCAGACGGGGTGATCGTGTGCCCACGCTCAACGCGAAGTTTCCCGACAGGCTCGCGCTGGCGCTGGAATGCCGCGACGTGCGCGAAGCCGTCGAGCAATTGCGCGCGTGGCACTCGCAAGGCATCGGCGTCGAGGCGGGGTGCATCGGCACGATGCTGAGCGCGTGTCTGTCGGGCTATAGCGTCGCGCAGATTCTCTGCGCTCGGCCATGAGCATCTGATCGACGAAGGCCTGCTAGTCGACCTCTTTCCCGACTGGGCGGATGAACGCTTCCCGCTCTACGCGTTTCATTCGTCGCGACATCATCCGCCCGCTAAAACAAGGGTTTTTCTCGATCTCGTGATCGCGCTGACAAAGACGGAGTGACGCGTCAGAGCGTCACCGTCTGGTTGCTGCGCGCGCGCTCGATGATCAACGCGAGCGTCGCGGCATTGTCGAGACTTGTCTGCTTGTAGTACTCCGATGGCCGCGATATCGTTGGTCCGCACGATGTGCGCGAAGCTCTCCGCCGCGAACAAAAAGCCGCTGCCGGTATCCGCTTCGATCGGCTCGAATGCGCTCGAATTCGCGATGCCGCGCCGCACGCGCAACTGGCTCGGCACGTAGCCGTACGGATGCCCGTGCGTCTTCCTGCTCGTGTGATTCAGGTATTCGGTGATCGTCCCTTGCGGGCCGACGATCGTCGCCATGCGATGATTCGCGCCGTCCATCGCGCACGATAGCTGCGCGCGGCGCCTGTCGGCATAGATCAGCGTCGCCATCAGACTGATATCGACGTCGCTGTCGGCACAGGTCGCCACCGCGTGCACGCTTTGCGGCGCGCTGCCCATCATGAGGCGGATCAAGCTCAGCGGATAGCTGCCGGCATCGAGCAACGCACCGCCGCCGAGCTCGGGCTTGATGCGGATGTTCGCGTCCGGATTCGGCACCGTGAAGCCGAAACTCGCCTGCACGCTGCGCACGGAACCGATCGCGCCTTCGCCGCGCAGCGTCATCATCGCGGCGGTCTGTGGCTGGAAGTAATACGGAAACGATTCGAGCAGCATCACGCCGTGTTCTTCTGCGGCATCGAACATGCGCTGCGCCTCATCGCGATTCAGCGCGAGCGGCTTTCCGCAGAGGATGTGCTTGCCATGCTGCGCGGGCTTGATCGCCCATTCGGCATGCAGGCTGTTGGGCATCGGAATATAGACGGCGTCGATCTCGTCGCTGGCGAGCGGCGCGTCGTAGCTGCCGAACCATGCGCCGATGCGGTTTGCCTGCGCGAAGGCTCGGGCGTTTTCATCGCTGCGGCTCGCAACCGCGACGACGTTCACGTTCTCACTGGGTTCGACGTCGCGCGAATTGCAGGGCAATATTGGCTTGGCCCCGCCAAGAATGCAGAGGCGCAGAGGCGTTGCTTGGGTCGTGGACAAGACGGCTCCTTTTGCAAGTGTGGACGTGTGAACAATCGGTCGATTAACGAAATGGTTACCAACCGTACCACATTCGCCGTCGGGGCATCGTCATGGCGCACCACATGCCGCTCACACGTGCAGACCGCTCACCACATCTTTCACGCGCTTTTGCAGCTTAAACAGCTAGCAAGCCGCGCACCGACACCCTCAGTCCGCTCGCGTCTTCGCGATTCTTCACTTCGAGCGTCGCGTAATGACGCTGCGCGACCCGCAACGCGATCGCAAGCCCGAGACCGCTGCCCTGCCCCGGCGTGTCGACGCAGCGATAGAAGCTATCGCACACGCGGTCGACCTCGCTCGCGGGAATGCCCGTGCCGCTATTGAGCACGGTCAGCGCGATGCCGTCATGGTCGCGGCGCAAGGTGACATCGACACGTCCGCCCGTCGGTGTATGACGAATGGCGTTGTCGAGCAGATTGTTGATGAGCACCGCGAACGCGTGCGCGTCGCAGAGAATCGTGAAGGCATCGTGCTCGTCCTGCACCTGTTCGAGTTCCAGACCGAGGTCAATCGACTTAGCCTCCGCGAGCAGCGAGAAATCGCCGACGCGCCTCGCAGATGCTGCGCAGGCTCATCGGCGCAATCGCGGCTTCGCGCGCGGCATCCTCGCGCGCCATGCTGAGCAATTGCTGTGCGAGATGAATCAGGCGATTCAGACGCCCGTCGATCTTCGCGAGCGTCGCGTGATCGACCTGTAGCGAGCCGTCGCCGATGGCGCCCTGAATCTGCAGCTTGAGCGCGGTGAGCGGCGTGCGCAGCATCGGCGACGAATGCGCGCTGCGCATGCGATGCCTCGCTCAGACGCCTGAGCAGGTCATTCAGCGCATCAACGAGCGGGCGCAGCTCGATGGGCATCGACGACAGCATGATGTGCTCGAGCGATTCGAGCAAACGCTCGCCGAGCGAATCGGACAGCCATCGCACCGGCGCGAGTCCGCGCGCGACCACCACCAGCACGATGACGACGATGGCGGGAATCAGAATACGCCAGCGACCAGATCGTGCGCAACGCGAGCCGGATCGCGAGGTCGTCGCGCACGGACACCGGTTGCGCGACCTGTACGTAACGATCGGGCTGCGTCACGCCGAACGCGCGCCAGTGATCACCCTCACGCTCGGCAGAACGAAAGCCCTCGCCGAAGCGAGGCAACGCGGGTTCGTGCGGCGAGTGATAGACGAGGCGCCCCGAGCGATCCCAGATATCGATGATGATGCAATCATCCGCGATGCCGTTCAGATCATGGCTGCATCCTTCGGCGACATCGGATGCGCTGATGTTGAGCGGCAGCGACAGCGCCACCGTACGCAATTCGCGTAGTCGAACAATTCGCCTGACTCGAGCTGCGCCAGATGAAAGATGCCCGCGCCCGCGACGATGCACGCCGCGCCGAGTCCGCAGATGAGCCAGCCGAGCAGCCACCGGCGGATCGATTTCATCCGATCCTCTTCAGTCTATAGCCGACGCCGCGCACGGTAACGATTTCCTCCGCGTCGATCTTGCGCCGCAAGCTGTGGACATGGACTTCGATTGCGTTGCTGCCAACTTCTTCCTCGCCCCAGCCATATAGTTTTTCTTCGAGTTCGGAACGCCGGAATACGCGCGACAGCTCTTCGATCAGCACCTGTAGCAAGGCGAATTCGCGCGGTACGAGATTGAGCGACACGCCCGCCTTAGTCGCTTCGTGCGCGGCCGGATCGAGCGTGAGTTCGCCGTGCGAATACACCGGATGCTTGTGTCCCGTGCGCCGTCGCAGAAGCGCGCCCACACGCACCGCAAACTCATCGAGATCGAAGGGCTTCATCAGATAGTCGTCGGCGCCGGCATCGAGTCCGCGGATGCGGTCGTCCCCACCGCATCGCGCGCAGTGAGAATCATGACGGGCGCGTCGCCGCCATTCTTGCGATACGTTTCGAGCACGTCAAGGCCATCGCGTTTGGGCAGGTTCAGATCCAGCAGCACGAGGTCATACACGCCGTTGCCGAGCGACAATTCCGCCGCGCGGCCGTGCTGCGCCCAGTCCACCGTAAGCTTGCGCGTCGCAGCGCGGCGAGCATGGTCTCGGCG
>JAQFVJ010000315.1 GCA_029439525.1 Caballeronia sp. BR6202001591004 | reverse complement strand
GGGGGGGGGCGCGGCGCGGTGACGCTCGCGGGCGTGTTGTCGCTGCCTCGTAACGGATCGCCGCTCGAAGGGCGCGATCTTGCTATTTTCATCGCGTCGGCGGTGATTTTGGCGTCGTTGTTGATCGCGGTGATCGGGTTGCCGATTCTGCTGCGCGGAACGGAGCGATTGCGTAATCCGCATGCGGCCGAGGAGCGTATGGCGCGCCGGCGTGCGGCGCAGGCGGCGATTCGCGCGATCGACGATACGCATGATTGAGCTCGTCGAGCAGATGGACGAGGCTGCGTCGGCGAGATGCGCCGATTCTACGGCGCGGGTGATGGGAATTTATCGGCGACGGCTCGAATCGCTCGGGGATGATGAGGCGCCTCGTACTGCTGCGAAGAAGGGTGAACTCGCCGAGACGCGGTTGAAGATGGCCGCGTTGAGCGCTGAGTGCGTGGAGTTGCTCAGGTTGCGCTCCGCGCAGGCCATCAATGATGAGACGCTTAATAAGCTTATGCAGGAGGTTGATTTGCAGGAGACTTGTTAGTCTGGGAGATTATGGGTTAAGGTTTTTTTTCCTTACGTGTGTGAGAGTGTTTAAGGCTTTTGCAGAAGGCGCTTCTGCTTTCTGTTCTTTATTTTGCAGTAGGCGCCTTAGCCGCAAAAGAATCAAATAACCCCAGATTCAACCCCAGACTCGCGCCGCCTCAAAACCGCATAAAGAATGATCGCGCCAAACGTAGCCGTACCGATACTCCCAAGCGCAAACCCACCAAGCTTAAGAGTAAAGTCCCCGGTGCCAAGCACCAAAGTAACCACCGCAACGATCAAATTCCGATTATCAGAAAAATCGACCTTATTCACGACCCAGATCCGCGCGCCGGTCACGGCAATCAACCCGAACACGACAATCGAAACCCCACCCAGCACCGGCCCCGGAATAGTCTGAATGAGCGCGCCGAACTTCGGCGAAAACCCGAGCACGATCGCGAACAGCGTGGCGATCACGAACACGAGCGTCGAGTAGACTTGGTCACGGCCATCACGCCGATGTTCTCGGCATAAGTGGTCACCCCCGTGCCACCCGCAAAACCGGACACAACAGTCGCGATGCCATCGCCGATAAAAGCACGCCCGATATACTTGTCGAGGCTCTTGCCGGTCATCGCGCCGATCGCCTTGATATGCCCCAGATTCTCGGCAACGAGAATGATCGCAACCGGCGCGAGCAGCGTCATCGCCGGCGCTCCTCGAATACGGGCGCAATGAAATGCGGCATCCCGAACCACGCGGCATTCGAAACAATAGCGAAATCGGTCGGCTTGCCCCCATGCTCATGCTATTGGTCAGTTACCGCATAGACACATACGCGATCGCCAGCCCGATCAGAATCAGAAACCGCTGCGCCATCCCGCGCGCAAACACCGCCACCGCGCCGACCGACAAAACCGTCACGAGCGCCATCCACGAATCGAAGTTGCTGCCCATCACGCCCTTCACGGCGATCGGCGCGAGATTCAGCCCGATCACGCAGACGATCGCGCCCGTGACGACCGGCGGCATCAGCGTCTCGATCCACTTGGTGCCGACCGCTGCGACGATCAGCCCGATCACGACAGACGCGACGCCGCACGCGATGATCCCGCCCAGCGCCACCGGAATATTCATGTTTGGCCCGTGCCCGCCGTAAACCTGTCACCGCGATCAAGAGTCCGATGAACGCGAAGCTCGACCCGAGATAGCTCGGCACGCGTCCGCCGACCAGCACGAAGAACAGCAAGGTGCCGATGCCCGACATGAAGAGATGCACAGGTTCGGATCGAAGCCCATCAGCAATGGCGTGAGCACGGTCGAGCCGAACGTCGCGACGACGTGCTGCACGCCCATCGCGATCATCTGCGGCCAGGGCAGACGCTCATCCGCCGCGACGACGCGACCGCCTGAGGCATCCGGCTGGACCGGCCAGCGCGGGAAAAAGGAATCGGACATGAGCGGCTCTTTCTCGACGACCGCGCGCCGCCATCCGTTCCATGCGGCACGCCCGAAAATTAAACTGGCGTGATATTACGGAGAGGGTCAGGTCGTGGCAAGCAATGTTTTCTTACGTGAAGCCTTCAGTCCAATGTCCGAATCAGATCGCGCAAGGGTCGGGAATCCGCGCCGCATCAGCTACGCCGCGCCAGTTCGAACACCGCCCACGGCGCCCTTCAGTTGCTCGGCCTGATCGGCCATCGCGGCCGCTGCCTGTTAGACGAGCGCCGCGTTCTGTGATCCATCTGCGCGATCGCCAGATTCACCTGTTCGATGCCCGTGCTCTGCTCGTGCGATGCCGACGAAATCTGCGCCTGATGTCCGTCACGCGTTGCACCGATTGCGTGACTTCGAGTATCGTCGCGCCAGCGCGTTCGGCGAGCGCCGCGCCGCTGTCGACGCACGCCGTCGATGCCTCGATCAGCTCCTTGATTTCCTTCGCCGGCGACGCGCTGCGCTGCGCGAGCGCTCGCACTTCGCCCGCGAAGCCGCGCCCTTCCTCGTCCGCACGCGCCGCTTCGACCGCCGCGTTGAGCGCGAGAATATTGGTCTGGAACGCGATGCCTTCGATCACCCCGATGATGTCCGTCATGCGCCGGGAGCACGCCGCGAGTGCGCGCATCGTGTCAACGACGTCGCCGACCAGCTCGCTGCCGCGCGCCCACACGTCCGAC
>JAQFVJ010000314.1 GCA_029439525.1 Caballeronia sp. BR6202001591004 | reverse complement strand
ACAGCAGTTGCTCGCGTTCGGTATCGGGCAGATTCATTTTGCCCATAACCCGTGTCTAAACATAGATATGGGGCTAATTCAATGACGCACTGCACTGGAGATGCCGCTGCGGCGTCGTCACTGAAGATCGCAAGAAAGACGGCCTCGTGCTCGATCAGTCACCCGAAGCAAATCTGCTGCTGCCATCGCTATCGCACGCGCCGGGCTTTCCGTTCTACGGACGCAAGCGTTTGCCATGCGTGGGCGGCATCGCAGGCACGCGCATCGAACGTCAAGCATCGCACGCTCGCGCAGGATGCGAGCACGTTGTCCGGCGGCAATCAGCAGAAGCTCGTCATCGGTAAATGGCTGATGACGCAGCCGCGCGTGTTGTTGCTTGACGAACCGACGTGCGGCGTCGATGTCGCCGCGAAAGCGGAAATCCTATCGGCAAATTCTCGCCGCCGCGCATGAAGGTGTGACGGTGATCGTCGCGAGCTCGGAGATCGACGAACTGATGCTGCTTTGCGACAGCATCCTCGTGATGTGCGAAGGTCGCGCGCGCGGCGTGCTGGTGCGCGAGCAGTTCTCGGGCGACGTGCTTATTGGCATGGCCTCGCCATGAAGGACGCCATGAATCACGATCAGCAACACGATACGGAGACACGCACCATGCTTCACGCGCAGGAACATCTCGCGGAACCGACGGCCACCGCGCGAGCACGGTACCTGAGCACGTTTCTCACGGTCCTCAAGTATTACTTCGGGCTGGTCGTGCTGCTCGTGGTCGGCGCGCTGACGTCGCCGCATGCCGCGGACGGCAGCAATATCTTTCTGTCGAGCGCGAACGTGTCGGACGTGTTCCGGCAAGTGGCGAAAGTCGGCGTGATTTCGATAGGCATGACGCTCGTCGTCATTACGGCGGGCATCGATCTGTCGGTGGGCGCGATCATGGGACTCGGCAGTGTGCTGACCGCCATGCTGCTCACGACCGACGGATGGAATCGCGCGACCTATGCATCGCTCGTAATGGATGCGATCGCGGTGTTCGTCATCGTGCTCGGCGTGCTGGGCGTCATGCGCGGTGTCACAAGAGCGCGTGAGCATCAGCCAATGCAGCGTGCAAAATCCACGGCGTTCGCGATGCAGGCGATCATCGCGCTCTTCGTCGCCGCATTGGCATGCGCGTATATCGGGCTGCACGGCGGGCACCGCATGCCGCTGCTCGCGGTGCTGTGGATCGTGCCGCTCGCGGGCTTCACGCTCGGCGCGCTCAATGGCTGGATCATCACACGCGGACGCATGCCGCCCTTCATCGTGCCGCTCGCCGCGATGGTCGGCGTGCTTGGCGCCGCGCGTCTCATCGCGGGGCAGGGCGCGGCCGTCTATTCGATCTACAGCGGCACCAATGCGACCACCGACATCGAAGCATTGCGCGCCCTGCTCTTCAATGTCGTGCCGGTGCCCGCGCTGTTTTTTTCTCGTGATCGCGGCGATCGTCAGCTTCGTGATGAACCGCACGGTGTTCGGCAAGTACCTTTACGCGATCGGCGGTAACGAGAAATGCGCGGTCGTTTCGGGCCTCGATGTCACGCGTCACAAGTTGGCCGCGTATGCGGTTTCAGGGTTGCTGTCGGCGCTTGTGGGCGTGCTCTATGCCGCGCAGTATCGCCACGGCAAGGCCGGTGCCGGCATGGGCTGGGAACTCGATGCGATCGCCGCCGTGGTGATCGGCGGCACGAGTCTCTCGGGCGGCGTCGGCCGCGTATCGGGCACGGTTGCGGGCGTGCTGATCTTCGGCTTTCTCAGCAACATCCTGCTGCTCAACGATATCGACAGCAACACGCAGCTCGTGCTGAAGGGCTTGATCATCGTGATCGCGGTGTTCCTTCAGCAGACCGATGTGGGCAAGCGGCGCGGCTGGTTCAAATGACTGATCGCGCGCAAGTGAGCACGGGCATGCGCTTCATTCCTCGAACGCGATCCCGCGCGCCTTCAACTGCCGCATGCCGCTTATCAGATGTGCCTGTGCGCTCTGCGCATCGCCTTCGCGCATCTGCTCGTAGCAGCGTTGCGCGATCTCTCTCGTACGGCACCGGCTTGAACGGTCGGTTGCTCGCCATCGCGCGGAGCTGCACTTCGGTTGCGCGCTCGAGATAGTAGAGATCGTCCCACGCCTCGGCGATGCTCGCGCCCGCGACCATCACGCCGTGATTCTTCAGGAAGAGGATGTCGGCATTGCCCATTGCATGCGCGATGCGATTGCCTTCGGATTCACCGATCGCCAGACCCGTTGTAGTCCTCATCGACCGCCGCGCGGCCGTAGAACTTGAGCGCGGTCTGCCCGAGCCACAAAAGCGGCGGCCCTTCGATCAGGCACAGCGCGGTCGCGCTCGGCATATGCGTATGAAACGCAGCCTTGACGCGTGGCAACTGCTTGTGGACGCGCGCGTGGATATAGAATGCCGTTACCTCGGGCTGGCCTTCGCCGTCGATCACGCGGCCTTCGAAATCGCAGATCAACATGCGCGACGCCGTGATCTCGCTGAACGCATAGCCATAGGGATTGGCGAAGAACAGATTGTCGTGTCCCGGCACCATCGCCGAGAGAAATGATTGCAGATGCCTTCCTCGAGGCCATGAAGTGCCGCGAGGCGAAAACACGCGGCAAGCTGCATGCGCGCTTCTGCGACGCGCGACGAGTCGAGCCGCAAGGTGCGCGAAGCGATGACGGAAGCGGTATTATTCGTGAAGGTGTAAGCCATGATGATTTTGCGCGAAGGTCGAACATTCAGAATAATGTCCGGCAGCACGCGGAAACAATCCATGCACCGCTTTGGACAAGTCAGGTTACGATTTCGGCAAAATGAACTGCCTCGATTTTAAGCAGCAGGTAAATTCGCCGAGTATTACGTCCATATGTCTTCCCCCTTAGCAGAAACGCTTATTGGACTTGCGCTTGCCGTCATGGTAAAAAAAACTATGCCGCTCGAACTTCGTAGCACATTTTCAACGTAATTCGTCTCGATAGGGATTTGGTCAAATGGCAACAGGTACTGTGAAGTGGTTCAACGATGCAAAGGGTTTTGGTTTCATCACGCCGGATGACGGCGGTGAGGACCTGTTTGCACATTTCTCCGAAATCCAGTCGAAGGGTTTCAAGTCGCTCCAGGAAAACCAGAAGGTGAGCTTCGAAGTCAAGCAAGGCCCGAGGGGCAAGCAGGCTTCGACGATCCAGCCGCTGTAAATCCGGCGTATCTCCTCGGAGATACGAAAAAAGGCCCCACAGGGGCCATTTTTTAATGGTGCGTCGAATCTGGTACCGTTTCGAATTTCCCGACCGCACGCACGTGTCGATCGAAAATAATCAGTAGAATCGGCTCGCCCGGTTTTACCCCGGAAACCTGCCCATTAATCCCCAGCATTGCGTGTGAATCCGCCTGGCAATCCAACGAATCGAACGACGCGCGGCGTATCGCTGCGATTTAAAACATATGCTTGGCTCTTCGGGCTCACGCTCTCGTGGCTGAGCCAGGCCGCGTTCGCGCAGCCCTTCGCGGCCGACGCGCGGGCGATGCGCTTCGTCATCAATATCGTATTGAACGACTTTCACACCGCGCAGGCGGGCGGCGGTTATGTCTTTTCATACGATCGGAATGAAACCGACAAGACGCTCAGCGCGAAACTCGAACGCTGGTTTTCCGGACGCGTGCCGCAAGCGATCGGCATGGAACCATCGGAGAAGCAGTTGCTGTTCGGCTTTTACTGGGCCGCGAGCATGATGCCCGCCCGTTCGCCGTGTTTCGATGCAATGGCGAACGACGCGTGTCAGAACGATCTTTCCCGCTGGATGGCGCGCGAACTCGACGACGATCCCCGCTTCGTCGGCGCATATGAAGCGGCGCGGCGGCCGCTTGGTCTTCCGCCTCTGGCGCATGCGGGGCGCTAGCGCCGTGCGTCTCGCGTAGTTCTAACGTCACTTTGGCGATGAGGCTCGCGAGTACGGAAAGCGTGCCGATGGTTTCGAGCAAGGCAGCGATCATGATGACTCCCGGCCAGCCGGCGACGGCGCGCGTCGTCCGGTTAGCGTTTCATAAACATCGGCCCGTAGCGTAGGTTTTGATGAAAAACGCCAGCGTGATGCAGGCGCTGAGCAGTAGCGTTCCTGCACGCACGACGTTCGGCGGCAGGCGCCGGCCGAGTTGCGCGCCGCCGTATCCGCCGACGATCGCCGTCAGCAGCATGGCGAGCGTTTCCGGCCAGCGCACCGCGTGCGCCAGCGCGAAGGTCAGCACCGCGATGGAATTGGCCGCGCTCACGAGCAGCGTCCGCGGCACATTCAGGCTTTTGACGTCACGCGTATCGAGCAGGCCCCAGACGGCGAGCATCATCAGCACGACCGCGCCGCCAAAATAGCCGTAGACGCCCAAGCACGAACTGGATCGCGAGCACCGATGGCGCATTGATATGCCAGCGCCGCCTGAGCGCATCGCCTAGCTTGCGGCCGAACGCCAGCGCCAGACTCGCGAACAGCAAGAGCCACGGCAGCAGAAACGAGAACGTCGCCGATGACGTCGACAACAGCAGCACCGCGCCGACGAAGCCGCCGATCAGCGTGGTGAGCATCTTCGGAATTGATACCGGGCCGACCGACGTTAGGCCGTCGCGATACGCCCATGCGCTGACGAAGCCGCCCGGAAACAGTGCGACCGTCGACGATGCATTCGCCTGAACCGGTGGCAAGCCGGCGGCGATGCGCGCAGGCAAGCTGACGAACGATCCGCCGCCCGCCAGGGCATTCATGACGCCCGCCAGAAAACCCGCGCCGATCACGATGAGAAGAGGTTCCATGCGGCTCATCGTAGCGGCGC
>JAQFVJ010000313.1 GCA_029439525.1 Caballeronia sp. BR6202001591004 | reverse complement strand
GGGCTGGATTTGTTTCAACGAGGCCGCGCAGCGCGAACAGATCGTGCGCATGAGTACGGAACTGCTGCTCGCGTATCTGACGCGCCGGTAGCGGACGCCGGCGCCGGTTTTCCGGCGCGCGACGTTTTCGTTTGTGCGGCTGGAATCGGTACCACGAGAAGCATACCGAAGCATTCGCAGATTTCGATCGTCAGGCGGCCTCAGGTCGGCATGGCTTCCGTCTTGGGCGACTTGTCGTGCTCGAGGATGAACTCGCGCAATTGCGGATACACCATCGCGCGCCAGCGGCGACCCGAGAAAATGCCGTAGTGACCGGCCTTTTCCACGGTGAAATGACGCTTGTGCTTCGCCGGGATGCCGGTGCACAGATCGTGTGCCGCGCGTGTCTGGCCGCTGCCGGAAATGTCGTCCAGCTCGCCTTCGATGGTGAAGATGGCGGTCTTGGCGATGTCCTGAGGACGCACCATCTCGCCGTTCACTTCCCACGTGCCTTCCGCGAGACGGAATTCCTGGAACACGACGCGAATCGTCTCCATGTAGTACTCGGCGACCATGTCGAGCACGGCGTTGTATTCGTCGTAGAAGCGGCGATGCTGTTCGGTATCCTCATCGTCACCGCGCAGCAGGTTTTGATAGAAGTCCCAATGGGCCGTCAGATGGCGCTCCGGATTCATCGCGATGAATCCGGCGTGCTGCAGGAAGCCCGGATACACCTTGCGGCCGACGCCCGGATAGTTCGCCGGCACCGTATAGATGACGTTGTTCTCGAACCATTCGAACGAGTGCTCGTTGGCGAGCGAATTGACTGAGGTCGGGCTGTGGCGCGCGTCGATCGGGCCGCCCATCATCGTCATGGTGCGCGGCGTGTCCTCGCCGCGGCTCGCCATCAGCGAAATGGCCGCGAGCACCGGCACGGTCGGCTGGCACACTGAAATCACGTGCAGGTCCTTCGTGCCGATATGGCGGATGAATTCCTGAATGTATTCGACGTAATCGTCCAGATGGAACGGGCCGTTCTCGACCGGCACCATCCGCGCGTCGATCCAGTCGGTGATGTACAACCTTGTGCTCCTGGAGCAGCGTCTTGACGGTGTCGCGCAACAGCGTCGAGTGATGGCCAGAGAGCGGCGCGCACACCAGCACGATCGGGTTGTTCTTCAGCTTGGTGCCGGTGGCGCTGTCGTCGTCGAAGCACTTGAAGTGCAGTAGGCGGCAGAACGGCTTCTCGATGACTGTCTCTGCTCGACGATCGGAATGTTGTGGCCGTCCTTGACGATCTGATGCAGTTCGAACTCGGGCTTTTCGTAATCCTTGCAGAGTCGGTAGAGCAATTCGTAACCGGCGGCGAGGTGGTTCGAGCCGGGAATATAGGCTAGCGGACTGGCCGGATTCACAAAGGATTTCGATGCTATCTGGGCCCAGGCTGTGAGGGGAGACAGCATGCCCCGCTGGAATTCGTGAATTTGATAGAGCATGGGCGCTCCAGCTCCAGTAACTCCGGTACGAACCGTTTCTCCGGTACGAACCGTTTGCCCGTCGATGCCGGACGGATATCCGGCGATCGGGCTTCACGGACTTCGACGATCCTCATGTCGCGGCGGCTGGTCCCGCGTCACAAGGCACTATCTCGCTTCAGCGTCTCCAGATCGACATGCAATCCGGAGACGCTGCTTATCTATTCTTTAACGACCGTGCGCAGCGATACTTGAGTTTTGTGTCGCAATATTTTCCGCGCATTAAGCGTTCAATTCAACCGCTTTATCCAAATTTACCGGATTTTACGTAACGCACAAGGCGAGCCAACGCTTTTGTGCGATGCACCAATAGTAGCGCCAAGCCGGCGTTTCGCTAAACGATCCGGCCGGCAAATCACGTTTTGGCTTCCCGTCGCGGCATCCATCACGGCGTCCGAACGCGCTTGTGTCGCGGCGGGGCTGTCGTCGCCCGTGGGCTGGCCGGTTGCCTCGGCCATTTCTTCCTCGTGCCGCATCAGGTTCATGCCCGTATGGTATGGACCAGCGCCATGTGCGAAGGCCTGCGGGAAATTCCCCACCAGCGCCTGGCGACCGTGTCGTACTCCTCCGCCAGCGGGCCGACGTCGTTCGCCAGGCCGATCAGACGTGAATATCGCGTGCGCTTCGTCGAGGCGGCCCTGCAGCGCTAGATTGTCGACTAGCCAGAGGCTACGAGCCAGAAACGTGCCTTCTCCGGGTGGCTGGCCATCGGACACTTCGGTCGTGTGATAGCGCTTGACGAGGCCTGTGCGTCAATGTCGTTTCGATCGCATGTACGGTTCCGGTCACTCGCGGATCGTTTGGCGGCAAAAAGCCGAGCAGAGGGATCAGCAGGAGGCTAGCGTCAAGCGCGTCTCGCCGTCGTAGGTCTGCGTGAAGGAGTTGAACTTGGCGTTCCAGCTACGTTTGAGGATTTCAGAGCGGATGCGCGCGCATGTCGCGCCAGTGGTCGATCGGTCCCGGCAGCTCGAATTTCTCCGCCGAGTTGATCGCGCGATCGTAGGCGATCCACGCTATGACCTTCGAAAACGTGAAGTGCTGGCGGCCACCGCGCACT
>JAQFVJ010000312.1 GCA_029439525.1 Caballeronia sp. BR6202001591004 | reverse complement strand
CGTCGAATATAGGGTTAGCCATGTCCCTTTCGTCGTCGAAACAATGAGCAGGTTAACAGCCTTCACCGAGGATTATAACAGCCCTTTCTTCATTTGGTTAAGGATTCTAAGTTGAGCTCGACGCCGCATAGGTGAAGCTCGAGACTTTTTCATCGCGCGACGCGACCAGCATATTGAGAAAGCCGCCGATGTTGACGGCGTCGGTCGTGATCGGATCGTGCAACGAGCGTGGCACCGAGCCAAGCGCGGCCTGATGCAATACGTGCGTCACGCCCTTGACGGCGTTCTGGCAATCGGCGGCGTGCCGTATGTCACCTTCGATCAAGCTGAAGCGCGCCCATTGCGCAGGCGTGACGCACGATGAAACCGCATCGCGACTTCGTCGATGCCCAGTCGCGAAGTTATCGAGTCCGACGACTTCCTGATCCAGCTTCAGCAAAGTCTCAAGCGATTGGAGCCGATGAAACCGGCAACGCCCGTAACGAGCCAGCGCGTGGGACTGGAGCGCAACTGCTCGCAGATTGCGTGGTAGCGATTCGTCATAGCCTTGCTCACAAGCGCAGGTCGGAGCCTAAGGCAGGCAGGACGTATTTAAGGTCGTAGATAAGATTTTCGGCTTTGCCGAATGCGCGAATGCCTTCTCCGAGCTTGACGAATTTCTCGTGCGCGACCGCGTCACGATTGCGTCGTATGTGCCCGGTCGTGGCGTATCGATCAGACTGGCGCCATATTCCGCTTCGACTTCCTCAGGCAATGCCCAAGGATCGTAGACGTACACCCGCGCTTCGTAGTTGTGAAGCTCGTTGATAATATCGACCACGCGCGGTTTGGAATATCCGGCAGTTTTCCTTGAAGGTCAGCCCCAGAATCAGCACCCGCGCATTGGCGATCGACATGCGTTTCTTTGCCATCGCCTTGACGAGCCAGGATACGATATACTGTCCCATGTTGTCGTTGAGCCGGCGGCCCGCCCGAATGATCTCGGGGTGGTATCCGATCTCTTCGGCCTTGTGCGTCAAATAGTAGGGATCCACACCAATGCAGTAGCCGCCGACCAGACCTGGTCTGAAGGGCAGGAAATTCCACTTCGTTCCCGCCGCAGTCAGGACGGCCTCGGTATCGATATCCAACCGGTTGAAAATGATCGCGAGCTCGTTGATCAACTCAATGTTGACATCGCGCTGCGTGTTCTCGATCACCTTTGCCACCTCGGTAATGCGAATACTCTCAGCCAGATGCGTCCCGGCGCGAATGATCTCCCGATAGACAGCGTCGATCTTCTGAGCCGCTTCAGGCGTCGAGCCAGATGTCCACCTTGCGGATGTCTGTAATCCGATGGGTCTTGTCGCCCGGATTAATACGCTCCGGTCTATAGCCAACGTAGAAGTCGACGTTCATCTTCAGACCGGACGCTTCTTTGAGCACCGGCACGCATACCTCTTCGGTCGCGCCCGGGATACACAGTCGATTCGAAGGCGACGATATCGTTCTTCTTGAGCGCCCTGCCCACCGTTTGGCTGTGAAACCAAAGCGTGCAGATCCGGCCGGTTATATACGTCGATCGGCGTCGGCACCGTCACAATGAAGAAGTTGCAGTCGTTCAAATCAGCCGTGTCGGCACTGAAACTCAGGCGATTGGCGTGCGCCAGTTCTTCTGCGCTAACTTCGAGGGTCGAATCGATACCCTTTCGCAGCGCACCGATGCGCGACTCGTTGATGTCGAATTCCACGACGGACCGTCGCCGTCCAAACTCCACCGCCAGCGGCAAGCCTCCATAGCCGGAGACCGATGATTGCAATTTTCAAACGTTCCATCGAAACTTTTCCACTACTTACAAAAATGTTGAGTCCATATTGCGAATGCGCGCGAAGCAGGTCGATCCTTGCGCCCGACAACTGGGTTTTAATCAGGCGTGATCCCGGTAGTAACCGTAGTCTGTGTATTGGTATGTCTCACCTCTCCCGTCATGGAGACCGCCGCGCGCTTTCACGGAGTTGAAGAGAAGGCCTGTGACTTCGAAGCCAGCCTTCTGTAAGCGCCTGATCGATTCGGTTACCTTGGCAAGTCGCGTGACGCCGTAACGGGCCACGAGAAAGACCGTGCCCGCCGTGCCGGCGATCGCTTCGACATCGGATACGGCCAATACCGGCGGTACGTCGACCAGTACAAGGTCAACACTCCTGGACGCTTGTGCGAGAAGCTCGGTCCAGCTCTTGTGCAGAAGCAACTCCGACGGATTCGGCGGCATGTCTCCCGCAGTGACGAAATCGAGATTGGGGAGCACGCCGTGATGCGCTGCCGTTCGAACGAGCGGGCAGACGC
Organism: Caballeronia sp. BR6202001591004; assembly: GCA_029439525.1. Lineage (GTDB taxonomy): Bacteria > Pseudomonadota > Gammaproteobacteria > Burkholderiales > Burkholderiaceae > Caballeronia. The sequence continues at coordinate 701 of JAQFVJ010000312.1, read as the reverse complement.
GATCGTCTCTCGGCCAGGCCGCTCCGGCGCGGACGGCCGAAGTATTCGTGCAAATATCCCTTACGCATGTCCGCATCGATCAGGAGCACGCGCTTTCCGGACGCAGCGAGAACAGCCGCGAGATTCATGCGATTTGCCCAGCCCCGGAGCGTGGCCGGTCACGAGCACGACATTGTTCGATGCTTTGAGCAACGCGAACGTGAGCGCTGTGCGCAGGCTCTCGATGGCGGCGTGGTTGATGCAATCCTTGAAGAGCAGTGATCGATTGCCATCGTTCTGCGAGCGCCGGGACATCTCCTCCTGCCGCTCGTTGTACGGAATCGTTGCGAAGACGCTGAGGCCGGTGTGCGCCTCCAGCGAAGCCGAGTCCAGGACGCCAGTGAACAGGCGGTCCTTCAATACAGAGACCACCGCTCCAACGAGCAGCTCTAGCATCGCTGATGCCAGAAACGTGATCAACTTACGAGGCTTGACCAGCACTTCGGGTGCTTTCGCGTAGTCGACGAGACGCACATTGCCGATCTTTCCCGCTTTGACCAGACGCAGTTGTTCGACATTGCTGCGTATCGCGATGTAGAGGTCTGTTGTGACATGGACGTCTCGCTGCAACTTCAGCAAGTCCTGGGCGGTGAGCGGCATCTGCCGGATCTGTCCTGCAAGTCGGTCGATCTGATGGCTCACCAGGCCGATCTGCTCGTCGA
>JAQFVJ010000311.1 GCA_029439525.1 Caballeronia sp. BR6202001591004 | reverse complement strand
CGGCCCGTGCGCACGGCGGTTCCGGTGCACTGATTTTGAAACGAAAACTTACGGCGTTCTGACGTGCGAAGAGGCGGGTGCTCCACAATGTGTGTCGGGATGAAATGAATCGAACCGCCGAGTAAAAGCGCTCTAAAGATGAGAAAAGGGGTCGAAAGTCGTCGTTCGCGCCGATTTGCTGAAGCTGACGCTCAGGGTTTGTCCCGGCTAGGATAAACCCGCTGCAAGCTGACGCGCACGAGGGTTCCCGCGAGTCGCGGCGCTTCCTGATACACATAGAGTCTTCGATGACATGCGCGCCGCCGTGCATTGCCGCGATCTCCTTGACGATAGCAAGGCCCAGACCGCTGCCGTCGCCTTCGCGCCCGAGGATGCGATAGAAGCGCTCGACCATGCGTTCCCGTTCGGCGGGCAGAATGCCGAGCCCGGGTGTTTTCCACTTCGAGGTGCACGAGCTTGATATCGTGCTCGTCGGTTAGCACGCGCACGGTGATGCGCCCGCCGCGCGGCGTGTAGCGGATAGTGTTGTCGATGAGGTTTGACAGCATCTCGCGCAGCATCACGACATTGCCTTCCACATCGACCGGATAGGGCGGCTCCTCATAACCGAGATCCATGCTCTTGGCGAGCGCCGCCTGGACCCAGTCGCGCACCGCGAGCCGCGTCCAGCGTGGTCAGTTCGATTCGCGAGAAAATTTGCCCCGTCGCGCGATTTTCCGCACGCGCCAAAGCGAGCAGTTGCGTGACGAGCCGCGCGACGTGCTCCGAACTCGTCGCGATCTGTTCGAGCGAGCGCCGCACTTCCATCGATACATCCTGACGCAGCGCGAATTCTGCCTGTATGCGCAAGCCGGCAAGTGGCGTCTTCATCTGATGCGCGGCATCGGCGATGAAGCGCTTCTGGAATTCCATGTTCTGTTCGAGACGCGTCAGCAAATCGTTGAACGACGTGACGAGCGGCGCGATTTCCGGCGGCGCGCGGCCCGCTTCGAGCGGCGACAAATCGTCAGGCCGCCGCGAGCGAATGTTCGACTGCAACGCATGCAGCGGCGCGAGTCCGCGCGACAGCCCGGACCACACGAGCACGATCGCGAGCGGCAGGATCACGCCCTTGATGATGTCGTTGGCAAGCTGTCTGCGCTTGTCGAGCGTCTCGGCGACCTGCACGAGCACCGGCTGCGTGGCTTCTGGATCGCGTCCAGGCGAAGCCCGGCAGATCGACGGTCGTGTAGACCACGCGGATATCGTTGCCGCGCAGCACATCGTCCCGAAACTCGACGATGCCGGGCTGCGGCCGGTCGTCTTCGTGCGGCAAGGGCATATCGCGGTCACCGCCGACGAGTTCGCCGCGCGTGCCAAGCAACTGAAAGAACACGGAATCGACGTTGTCCGCGCGCAGGAAATCGCGCGTGGCGTCGGGCAGGCGCAACTCCGCGACGCCGTTTACCGGCTGGATTTGCCGCGCGATCACGTAGGCATTGGCTTCGAGCGCGCGGTCGAACGGCCCGTTCGCGATCGAGTTGGCGACGAGATATGTCACCGCGATGCTCATCGGCCAGAGTAGCAGCAGCGGCGCGAGCATCCAGTCGAGAATCTCGCCGAACAGCGAGCGCGGATGCTTTTCGGTGTCCGGTTCGAGCTTCATCGGGCGGCGCGAACAGATTGGCGTAGCGCGCGTCGCGCAGGGCATCGGAATCGGTGGAATCGGCGGCTCCCGCGTGATGGGGTGATTTGCGCGATTCGGCGGGAGCGGGCGCCGCCATGCGCGCTTACTTAAGTGATGGCCGGGGGGTCGCCCGACGGCTGCGCGGCCGCGCTGTTCGCCGCGCCCGGCTTTTCCAGCGTGTAACCCAGTCCGCGCACGGTGATGATCTTCGCGCTGCTCGGTTCGAGCTTCTTGCGTAGCCGATGCACGTAGACCTCGATGGCGTTGTTGCTCACTTCCTCGCCCCACTCGTACAGATGATTGACGCGTTGCTCCTTCGACACGAGCCGGCCCGTGCGTTGCAGCAGCACTTCGAGCACGCCGAGTTCGCGCGCGGACAACAAATTGATTACCTGCTCTCCGATGGTCGCGATGCGCCCGACCTGATCGAACGCGAGCGAGCCATGTCTGACGACAGTTGGGCCGTCGCCCGCGCCGCGTGCTTCGAGTTCGTTGAGCACGAAAAGGCTTGGCCACACATATATAGTCATCCGCGCCGAGGTCAAGTCCCTTGATTCTTTCGTCGACGCGGTCGGCCGCGGTGAGAATCAGAACGGGCATCTGCGAATTGCACGCGCAAGTGCCGGAGCACCTCCAGGCCCGACATCAATCAGCGGCAGGCCGAGGTCGAGAATGAGCAGGTCGAAGGGTTGCAGCGACAGTGCGGTATCGGCCTCGACACCGTGCTTCACATGGTCGACGGCGTAGCCCGATTGGCGGAGTGGTCGAACGAGGCCGTCCGCGAGTATGCTGTCGTCTTCGGCAATGAGGATTTGCATCGTCGTGTGCGCCTTGGTGCGCCCTTGGTGCGCTGTGCGCGACGCGGCGCATCGGCATTGCCGGCGCCGCTCTCGCGCGACGCGGCAGTCTCCAGGTATGGGTAGTTTTTGCGCGGACCGCGCGGCGTGGAAAAAAGCTGCGCCGCGATGATCGGGCTTGCAAAAACTACTGTTTTTTTATACACTGTTTCCGTGAGTGGGAAGAGCGTGTTCCAACGCTTCGAGCCAGGTTCGAAAGAGCTGCAGAATAGCCCGTGAATACTGCCTCAGACGCGGTTCATCATAGCAAAGGACGATTCATGGAAGAAAGCAAGAAACGCCCGGCTGGCATGACTGCGGAGAAGAGCAAGGCATTGGCTGCAGCGCTCTCGCAGATCGAAAAGCAATTCGGCAAGGGGTCGATCATGCGGCTCGGCGCAGGTGAGGCGGTTGAAGACATTCAGGTGGTCTCCACCGGCTCGCTCGGACTGGACATCGCGCTCGGCGTCGGCGGCTTGCCGCGCGGCCGTGTCGTGGAAATCTACGGTCCGGAATCGTCGGGCAAGACCACGCTCACGCTGCAAGTGGTCGCGGAAATGGCAAAG
>JAQFVJ010000310.1 GCA_029439525.1 Caballeronia sp. BR6202001591004 | reverse complement strand
TCGCCGTGCCCGCTGCGGTACCGAGCAAAGTCGCGAGGCGCGATGGTGAGAATGTCGCGCAAGCCGACGATCACGCGCGCGAACACATCACGGCCGAGCTCTGATCGGTGCCGAACCACCAGTTGTCGGCGGGAGGCGGCAGAAGCGAACTCAGCGGATCGGACGCGTACGGATCGTGCGGCACGAAGAAGTGCCCGAAGATCGCGCAGATCACCCAGAACAATAGAATCAGCACGCCGATCACGAAGGTGCCCGAGCGCATCAGCGCGCCGAGCGTTTCGGCCTGACGGGCGTCTGAGGAGCGATGGTCGTGCTCATCGCGCGTCTCGAGTCCGACGTGCACAGACGCGGATTTAGCTCGACATACAGCGCGTCCGCGATCAGATTTGCCGCCGTGTAGATCACGCCGATGGTCAGCACGCCAGCTTCGAGCATCGGAAAGTTCTTGGCCTTCGCGGCTTTGTAGATCAGCGAGCCGATGCCCTCTGATAGTGGAACTGCGTTTCCACGACGACCAGTCCACCGATCATGTAGCCGAGCTGGGTCGCGGCCACGGTCACGGTCGGCAGCAACGCGTTGCGCAACACGCGCCGGAGAATGAGCGTGTGACGCGGCAGGCCCTTGAGAATCGCGGTGCGAGTGTAATCGGCATCGAGCGCCTCGACGGTGCCGGCGCGCACCATCGCCGATATATAATAGCCGAAGAACACGAACACCAGCAGCAGCGCCGGCAGGATCAGATGTTTGAGTTGCGTGGAGAACCCGCACACCCGCGGGCGCGGTCGCCTTGATCGGCAGCCATTGCAGCCACACGCCGAAGATCAGGATCAGCACGATCGACGAGACGAATTCCGGCACGACGGTCGCCGTCAGTCCGCCGATGCTGATGAGACGCGGTCGATTCAGCGTCCCGCATGCAGCGCCGCCCACGATGCCTAGCGGCACCACGACCACGAAGGCCAGCGTGCCGAGTTTCGCCAAACTCCACAGCGCGCTGCCGATGAACGGCGCCACTGGCGCGCGGAATGCGTACGACTCGCCCATGTCGCCGCGCAGGAAGTGACTGATCCAGCTTGTGTATTGCGCGACGAGCGGACGGTCCACGCCGAGCTGATGATTGAGCGCCGCGACGGCGCGTGCATCCGCGAGCAGGCCGAGAATCGCGCGGCCGACATCGCCGGGCAGAAGCTGGCCGCCCGCAAAGACGATCATCGACAGCAGCCAGAGCGTGATTAGCCCGAGCATCACGCGCACGCCGACGAAGCGCGCGATGCGCCGCGCTTTTGCTCCGCCGCCGTGACGCGTGGGGCCGACGCTCGTCGAGGAGTCAAGCGTGCTCATCGTCGAAACCTTCTTACGCGCCGCTCACCTGCGCGCGGTCGAACCACATCTGCGACATCGCGTTGAAACGCATGCCGGACACGTTCGAGCGCGTGACGATCAACTGGTCGTAAAAGTAAGGGATGACGACCGGCGTTTCATCGAGCAGCAGCTTCCGAATCTCGCCGGACAGCTTCTTCTGCGAAGCAACATCGAGTGCTGCGGCGAAATCCGTGACAAACTTGTCGTACTGGGGGTTCTTGTCTTGAAGTGCGCTGCGTTCCACGTGCCGTTGCTCGTCAGCGGCGCGTTGAGGAACACGTTCGGCACACCGCGATGCCCGTAGTCCGTGATGCCGAGCGGCGAATCCAGCCAGTCCTCCGACTTGCCGAAGGTGCCCGAGCCGTAATAGAGATCTGGCTCTCCACCTTGAGCGTGATGCAAATGCCGATCGCCTTCGCCGCGTTCTGCACGACCACGGCGAGGATCGAGAATCTCCATGTACTTCTCTGGTCGTGAGCGTGATGTCGAACCCGTTCGCGACGCCCGCATTGCTCATCAGCTTTTTCGCCTGCGCGATATCGAGCTTGCGCTGAGGCACCGACAGATCGCTCGGTGGAAACACCGGCGCGAACGGGCTGTCGTTACCGACTTGCACGCGCCTACGGAACAGGCCTTTGACGATGACTTCGCGATTGATCGCGAGCGCCAGCGCCTGACGCCACGCGCTTGTCCTTGAACGCATCCATGTCGCAGCGCATGTGCATCTGACGATGCAAGCTGGATTTCGCGCCCAGCACCTTGAATTGCGGATTGGTCAGAACCGACACGCCGCCCTGCACGGTGAAGTCGCCCATCACGTCGGCCTGACGGCCCTGCATGGCGAGGAGCTGCGCCTGCTGATCCGCGTAGAAGGAAAACTGCGTGCGATCCGGCAGCGCCTTTTCGCCCCAGTAATCCGGATTGCGCGCGAACGACGCGCCGACCTTCGGCGTGTACTTTTCGAGTTTGAACGCGCCGATGCCGATGAACGACTTCTCGTACGAGCCGCTGAAGTTCGCCGGCAGGATCACGGCGTTATACGTATTCGAGGAAACGTAATACGGGAAATTGCCGTTGGGCGCGTCCAGATAGAACTCGGCGGTGTGATCGTCGACGGCCTTTGCCGAGTCCTTCGACAGCACGCCCTTGAGCACCGACAGCGCCGCCGAACCCGAGCCGGAATCGGCCAACCGCGTGAAGGTGGCGACCACGTCCTTCGCGGGCCGTCGTGGAACTTCACGTTCGGGCGCAGCTTGAAGGTCCACACGTCGCCCTTGTCGTTCGACTTCCACGACAGCGCAAGCGCGGGACGCAGCGTCAGATGCTCGCTGTCGTCGATCAGGAATTCGCCGGTTGCTGCACGAGCGCGAGACCGGAGGCACCGGTGCCGGTGAGCGGATCGACCGCGCCCGCCGGCATCAGATGCGCGATGCGGATGGTGCCGCCCGGTTTCGCCGCGCCTTGCGCGCGGTCCCGGTCAGCCCCAGCATGCCGGTGGACCCGCGAAGCCGAGCACGCTCGCATGCCGGAGCAACGCGCGGCGCGTCAGGCGTCCGGCGCTGAATTCGTCAATGGCGTGATTGCCGAGTTCGTCCGCTTCCGCCCGGAAGGGCTCGAAGGAGTGCACGTCGGTCGAGGGTTCTTCATCGGAGATCGTGTTCCGTGAGCGAATGTTGTTGTCGCACCAGGACGCCGTCGCTCGATGCGTTCGATGAACGTCCCACCCCAAAGTCGTCAACTCGCGCAAGAAACCTGAGCGCGTTTAGTGAACGGCAGCAAGGACGGGCCGCGTCGTCCGGCAGCGCGGCGTTCACATCGAAAAAGGCGCGGTGTCTTCAAAGGCGCAGCGT
>JAQFVJ010000309.1 GCA_029439525.1 Caballeronia sp. BR6202001591004 | reverse complement strand
GATCGGCTGGGTCTGCCCCGTCTCTCATGACCTCAACTTCCTGAACCGCCCGGTGCGGACCCGCATGCCGGGTGGTGTGGCATGGGGCACAGTCAACGTTGACTGTGCCCCATGCCGATTTTCGCCTCTTCCGCCCCTCAATTTTACCATAGCAGAAGAAACGGCACGATGCACAGCGCGAGCAGCATCAGCAGATGGAAGTTGTCGACGTAGCCGATCATCGACGCCTGCCGTGACTTCCGCATTGAGCGACGCGATGCCCGACGCACTGCCCGTATTCCACGCGCTGCCACATCTTGCAGCACCGGATTTGAACACGTTGACATGCTCGACGAGCGACGAATGCGCGATCTGCGTGTTGCGCGTCAAATTCCGCCTCCACGAACGATATGCCGATACTGCTGCCGATATTGCGGCTCAGGCTGTATATCGAAGTGCCGTCACCGCGCATCGACGGGTCGGGCGTCGAGAAGGTCGCGGTGGTCAGCGGCACTGAAATCAGCCCGAGTCCGAGGCCTTGCGAAAGTTCGTCCACTTCACGACGCCTTCGCTCATGTCGAAAGTATAGCCCGACATCTGCCACAAGGAAAACGCCGATATGCCGAAGCCCGTCGCAATCAGCACGCGCGACTGGAAGCGCTTGAGCAACTGGCCGGCGAGCGTCATCGCGAGCATGGAGCCGGTGCCGCTCGGCGCGGTCGCGAAGCCCGTGGCGACCACGGAATAACCTATCAAATTTTGCAGGAACGGCAGCAGCAGCGCGCGTCGCATAAAGCACCGCGCCCATCACGAAGTAGAAGCAGCAGCCGGTCACGAAGTTGCGATCGCGGGCCAGCGCGATTGAAGAACGAGGTGGTTTCAACCGTCAGCGTGTGCGCGAGAAAGAACGCGAACGAGATGATCACCGTCAGCAATTCTATCCAGATTTTGATGGAGCCGAACCAGTCCTGCCCTTTCGCCGCGATCGAGAAAAAGCTGCAATGCCGCGATCGCGATGCTCAGAGTGCCGAAGCCGAACACATCGAGCCTGCGCGCAATCAATTTTGGTCTCGCGCATGAAGACGAAGACGCCGAGGAACGCGATGACGCCGATCGGCACGTTCACGTAGAAGACCCAGCGCCAATTGTATGCATCGGTAAGCCAGCCGTCGAGCGCGGGGCAGATCGGGCCGACCGTCACCTCCATGCCCCATACGGCCATCGCTTGGACATGCGGCGGATTGAATCGAGCATGGTCGCCTGCAAGAGCGGCACGAGCGCCGCGCCGAACAAGCCTTGCAGCAACCGCGCGGCGACCATTTCGACGAACGAAGTCGACAGCGCGCACGCTATCGACGTAATGGTGAAACTCGCGACCGATACGAGGAATACTTGTCTGCGGCCGAACCTTCCGGACAGCCATCCCGGTGAGCGGCATGCCGATCGCGGCCGCGACGATGTACGACGTGAGCACCCACGTAATCTGATCCTGCGTCGCGGACAGGCTGCCTTTCATGTGCGGCAGCGCGACGTTGGCGATGGTGCTGTCGAGCACCTGCATGATGATCGCGAGCACCACGGACGCCGTGACGAACGCGCGTACGCGCGGGAGGACAGAGTGAGTCGGGTTCGGCTGTCTCGGTGGTCGTCGCGGCCATTGGAATGGGCGTCTTATGTTTGCGAATTACAGTCGCATTGATGAAGCATCGACGCCATGCGCAGGGAAACAATTTCCACGCCTGAGCCCGACAGTGTGAAAGAGTTCGTGCTTTGGAACGCTGCGTTCGCAACTAACAGTTGAGCCTTAGCACATTGTCCTGAATAGCTTCGCCAACCTGCCTGTCTATAATCGGCATAAGGGACAGTCAACGCTGACTGTGCCCCATGCCACACCACCCGGCATGCGGGTCCGCACCGGGCGGTTCAGGAAGTTGAGGTCATGAGAGACGAGGCAGACCCAGCCGATCGAACCATGCGATGGTGAACACACGGTTCAGGGGCTGCGCGCCGGCGTAGCGCACGAAACAATGGCCTCGTCGC
>JAQFVJ010000308.1 GCA_029439525.1 Caballeronia sp. BR6202001591004 | reverse complement strand
CCGAGGCCTCCAGCTTCTTCGCGTCGGCTTCGACGTCGGCCCACGTCTTCGGCGACTGGCTCGGATCGGTGCCCGCCTTTCTTGAACGCATCCTTGTTGTAGTAGAGAAGTAGTAGAGAACTGGCGTCGAACTGTTGAACGGCATCGAGACGAGATGGCCGGTCTTGGCGTCGCATAGTGTAGCTCGCGATGGTCGGTCGGCACGAACGCCTTCTCGTCGAGCAGCACGCCCGCCTGCGAACACATCGTAGACAGGGATGACAGCCTTCTTCGCCTGCATCATCGTGGCGGTGCCGACTTCATAGACTTGCAGGATCGCGGGTGCGTTGCCGTTGCGATATGCCACGATGCCCGCTGCAAGCGTCTGGTCGTACGTACCTTAAATACCGGGACGATCTTGTAATCGCTCTGCGACTTGTTGAAGTCGTTGGCGATGTCGTTCACACGTTCGCCGAGTGCGGCTTCCATCCCGTGCCAGAACTGGATTTCCGTCGTGGCGTGCGGTGCTCAAGCCGAACACGAGCGCGGCGGCCGCCGGGATCGAGCGAAACAAGGGCTTGCAACTCATCGAAAAGTCTCCGTTTGAAGTCGTGCGTGTCTAAAACGCGCGATGTTAGTTGTTATCGATGACAAACAGGCGTTGATACTCTTTCAGTGCATAGCGGTCGGTCATGCCCGCGATGTAATGCGCGACGAGCCGCGCCTGCGAACTGCCGTGAGTCGGCGCGGCGGCATCGTTCGCCGATTCTTCCGCGACCGGTTCGCGCGCCTGATAAGCGGGCGGCAACAGGCACGGATCTTCCGTAAAGGCATCGAACAGGCCGGTGACGACGCGCTTGGCCTTGTTGGCCATGCGCATCACGCGGTAGTGACGATAGAGGTTCTTGAACAGAAAGCGCTTGAGCGTGGCGGCCTGCGTCGCGATTTCCTCGCTGTGCATGACGAGCGTCGGCGCGCGGCGCACATCGTCGAGCGATTCGGGTTTGACGCGCGCCAGATTCCGGCTCGTGTTCTCGATCAGATCGACGATCAGCGTGTTGATGATGCGGCGGATCGTCTCGTGAATCAGCCTGCGCCCTTCGATGTCGGGATATTCGGCGCGCGCGGCATCGAAATGCGTGTGCCAGAGGCTCACTTCGGCAAGCTGTTCGAGCGTGATGAGACCCGAGCGCAGGCCGTCGTCGACATCGTGATTGTTGTAGGCGATTTCGTCCGCGAGATTGGCGATCTGCGCTTCGAGCGACGGCTGCTTGCCGGTCAGAAAGCGCTCGCCGAGATCGCCGAGTCTGCGCGCGTTGTCACGCGAGCAATGCTTGAGAATGCCTTCGCGCGTTTCGAAGCACAGGTTCAGTCCGTTGAACGCGCCATAGTGCTCTTCGAGCTGATCGACGACCGCGAGGCTCTGCAGATTGTGTTCGAAACCGCCGTGATCGTGCATGCATTCGTGCAGCGCGTCCTGTCCGGCGTGACCGAAGGGCGTGTGTCCGAGATCGTGCGCGAGCGAAATGGCTTCGACGAGGTTTTCGTTCAACCGCAGATTGCGCGCGACGGAACGCGCGATCTGCGCGACTTCGAGACTGTGCGTGAGCCGCGTGCGGAACAGATCGCCTTCGTGATTGACGAACACCTGCGTCTTGTACTCGAGCCGGCGAAACGCCGTCGAATGCACGATGCGATCGCGGTCGCGCTGAAACTCGGTGCGTGCGACGGGCGGCGTTTCCGCATAGCGTCTTCCACGCGATTGCGCCGAGTGCGCGGCATACGGCGCGAGATGCACTTCCAGATCGAGCGATGACGGCGCGCTCGGCGGTAGTTCACATTTCATTTCGCTCACCAGCTGCTCCGCATCGTCATGGTCGGGCCGCTGCCGCGGCCGATGGTCAAACGCTCGCTGCGAGCGTCGCGCGTACCGCTTGATCGGGCGCGCCCGTGATTTCCGTGGCTCCGAAGCGCGTCAGCAGAATGAACTTGATCTCGCCCGCTTCGGCCTTCTTGTCGACGCGCATGAGATCGACGTAACAATCGTGGCCGAGTTTCGGCGCGATTACAGGCAGCTTCGCCGCTTCGATCACGCGCACCAGACGTTTGCGCGCGGCTTCGTCCAGCCTGCCGAGGCGCACGGAAAGACCCGCCGCCATTACCATGCCGCAGCCAACCGCTTCGCCGTGCAGCCATTCGCCGTAGCCGAGACCGGCTTCGATCGCATGACCGAAGGTGTGGCCAAAGTTGAGGATCGCGCGTTGGCCGCCTTCGCGCTCATCCGATGCGACAACGGCCGCCTTGATCTCGCACGATCGCTGGACAGCATGCGCGAGCGCGTCTTCATCCTGCGCGTTGAGCGCATCGATATTCGCTTCGATCCACTCGAAGAACGCGACATCCTTGATCGCGGCGGTCTTGATGACTTCCGCCATGCCGGCGGCGAGTTCGCGCTCCTGCAGCGTATGCAGTGCGCCGATATCCGCGATCACCGCCTGCGGCTGATAGAACGCGCCGATCATGTTCTTGCCGAGCGGATGATTGATGCCCGTCTTCCCGCCGACCGACGAGTCTACTTGCGACAGCAATGTCGTCGGCACCTGGATGAAGGCCACGCCGCGCATGTAGCACGCCGCCGCGAAACCGGTCATGTCGCCGACGCCGCCACCGCCGAGCGCGATCAGCGTGGTCTTGCGATCGGCGCGCTGGGTGAGCAGCACATCGAGAATCTGGTTGAGCGTTTCCCAGTTCTTGTGCGCTTCGCCGTCGGGCAGCACGACGGTCGTCACCTTCTTGCCAAGCGGTTCGAGCGCGGCGCGCAGCTTGTCGCCGTATAGCGGATTGACGGTGGAATTGGTGAAGATCGCCACCGACGCACCCTTGATATGCGGCGCGAACAATTCGGTCCGGCCGATCAGGCCCGCACCGATATGAATGGGATAGGCGCGCTCGCCCAGTTCGACGTTGACAGTAATCATGGCGGACATTATGACTTAAGTCGGTTTGATAACGCCGGCCACCTCCAGTTGCATCAGGACCATGTTGACGAGCACGTTGACGGTCGGCCGCCCGGTTTCAACGACGAAATGCGCGGTCTCATGATACAGCGGATCGCGCGTCTTGAAGAGCGCCTCGAGCTTGCCGCGCGGGTCTTCAGTTTGCAACAGCGGGCGATTCTTGTCGCGCCGCGTGCGTTGCCACAAGTCGTGCGGATTCGCCCGCAAATAGATGACGATGCCGCGATTCTTCAGATGTTCACGGTTCTTGGAACGCAGCACCGCGCCGCCGCCCGTCGCCAGCACGATACCGCTGCGCTGCGACAGTCCGTCGATGACATTCGCTTCGCGCTGACGAAAACCGGTTTCGCCTTCGAGTTCCCAGATGACTGGAATGCGGGTGCCCGTGCGCGCCTCGATTTCCAGATCCGAATCGATGAACGAGCCCTGCAAACGGCGCGCAACCGCGCGGCCCACGGTGGTTTTACCCGTTCCCATGAGTCCGACGAAAAAAATGTTCGCGTTCGCGTGTCCTTCCTGCAACTCGGTTTCTTCCCATTTTATTAAATTTAAGTCGTGCGGCAGCTTAAGTGCAAATCGCCCAGTTTGTCGAGTCGCGCCGCCCGCCGCTGCGGGTTCCGAGCGCAGTCGCGTTCAGCCGCTCGATGGCACCACATGCGGTGTAGTTCGATGCCACCACATGCGGCGTAATCAGTATGACGAGCTCGCTTTTCGAGCTGCGCCGCGCGTCGTGGCGAAACAGCCAGCCGATCAGCGGCAGGCTCGACAGGCCGGGGACGCCGGTCACGTCATCGCGCTCGTCCTCGGAATAATAGATGCCGCCGGTGGCGACGGTGCCACCGGTTCCACTTCCGTGCACGTCTGGACGTGCTTGGTGTGAATCGCCGGGCCGTTCGCCGTCTCGCCGACGCTGTCCTTCGTGATGTCGAAATCGAGAATGACGTGGCCGTGCGGGGTGATTTGCGGCTCGACCTTCAGTTTGGGCGTTGCGCGCCGAAACTGCACGGCCGACATGCCGTTGCCGACTTTCGCCTGGATACGGCACCTCCATGCCCTGCTCGACGATGGACTTCACGCGATCCGCCGTCACCACGCGCGGCCGCGACACGATCTGCCCGCGCCC
>JAQFVJ010000307.1 GCA_029439525.1 Caballeronia sp. BR6202001591004 | reverse complement strand
CACTCGCGAAACCGGACGCGACCGAAAGAGTCGCGAGTATTTGCGCCGATGTGGCCGGCGCGCGTCTGAACGCGCAAGCAAGGGAGGCACATTAGCAATGAAACGTATCGTCAAGCATATCCATTTCGTCGGCATCGGCGGCGCGGGCATGAGCGGCATCGCCGAAGTGCTCCTGAATCTCGGCTATCACGTGAGCGGCTCGGATCTGGCGAACAACGCCGTCACCGAGCGTCTGAAAGCGCTGGGCGCGCGTGTCGAGATCGGCCATCACGAGCAGAACACCGAAGGCGCGAACGCGGTCGTTGTATCGACGGCCGTGCGCGCGGATAACCCCGAAGTGCTGGCTGCGCGTCATCGCCGCGTGCCGATCGTGCCGCGCGCAGTCATGCTCGCGGAACTGATGCGACTGAAGCAGGGCATCGCGATCGCCGGCACGCACGGCAAGACCACCACGACGTCGCTCGTCGCGAGCGTGCTGGCGGCGGGCGGGCTGGATCCGACTTTCGTGATCGGCGGGCGTCTTAACAGCGCGGGCGCGAACGCGCGTCTCGGCACGGGTGATTTCATCGTCGCGGAAGCGGACGAGTCGGACGCGTCGTTCCTCAATCTTTTCCCGGTGATCGAAGTCATCACGAACATCGATGCCGATCACATGGACACCTACGGCCACGACTTCGCGCGGCTCAAGCAGGCGTTCATCGAATTCACGCATCGTCTGCCGTTCTACGGCATCGCGGTGCTGTGCGTCGACGATCCGAGCGTGCGTGAAATCCTGCCGTTCGTGTCGAAGCCGATCATCCGCTACGGTCTCGGCGCGGAAGCGGAAGTGCGCGCGGTGAACGTCGAAGCGCGCGACGAGCGTATGCATTTCACGACGCTGCGCGAAAGCGCGGCGCCGATCGATATCGTGCTGAACTTGCCGGGCACGCACAACGTGCAGAACGCGCTGGCTGCAATTGCGATTGCAACTGAACTCGAAGTTGGGGATGCCGATATCCAGCGAGCACTCGCGGAATTCAACGGCGTCGGCCGCCGCTTCCAGCGCTACGCCGAGCAGACGCCCGCGAAGGGCGACGGCGCGTACACGCTGGTCGACGACTACGGCCATCACCCGGTGGAAATGGTTGCGACGATCGCGGCGGCACGCGGCGCGTTTCCGGGTCGCCGGGTGGTGCTGGCGTTCCAGCCGCATCGCTACACGCGCACGCGCGATTGTTTCGAGGATTTCGTGAAGGTGCTGTCGACGGTCGATGCGCTCGTGCTCACCGACGTCTACGCGGCGGGCGAAGCGCCCATCGTCGCGGCGGACGGTCGGGCGCTGGCGCGCGCGATTCGCGTCGCGGGCAAGGTCGAGCCGGTGTTCGTCGAAACGGTGGATGAAGTACCCGAGGCTGTCACGACGATCGCGCGTAATGGCGATGTGGTGATCACGATGGGCGCGGGTTCCATCGGCGGCGTGTGCGGGAAGCTGGCGAACAGCCAGGCTTGAGAGTGGCGGCAGAAAACATGAGTAACCAGGTGAATCAAATCGATCCGAAAGTCTTCGGCAAAGTCGCCGTACTGCTCGGTGGACATTCCGCCGAGCGCGAGGTGTCGCTCAATTCTGGCCGGCTCGTGCTGCAAGGTCTGCGCGAGGCGGGCATCGACGCGCATCCGTTCGATTCGGCCGAGCGTCCGCTGTCGGATCTGAAGGCAGAGGGTTTCGTGCGCGCGTTCATCGCGCTGCACGGCGGGTACGGCGAGAACGGCCAGTTGCAGGGCGCGCTCGATTTCTACGGCATTCGTTATACGGGAAGCGGCGTGCTCGGTTCGGCGCTCGGCATGGACAAGCTGCGCACCAAGTTCGTGTGGCAGCAGACCGGCATTCCGACGCCGCCGTTCGAGACCGTGTTCCGCGGCGAGGACTACGACGCGCGCGCGCAGGACATCGTGGTGAAGCTCGGTTTGCCGCTGTTCGTGAAGCCGGCGAGCGAAGGTTCGAGCGTCGCGGTCATCAAGGTGAAGAGCGCGGAAACGCTGGTGCCGGCGCTCATCGAGGCGGCGAAGTTCGACAAGATCGTGATCGTCGAGCAGAGCATCGAAGGCGGCGGCGAGTTCACGTGCTGCATCGCGGGCGATCTGGATCTGCCGGTCATCAAGATCGTGCCGGCGGGCGAGTTCTACGATTACCACGCGAAGTACGTGGCAGACGACACGCAATACCTGACTCTGTGCGGCCTCACCGATGCCGAGGAAGCACGCATGAAGCAACTGACGAAGCGCGCATTTGAAATCCTCGGCTGCACCGACTGGGGCCGCGCCGATTTCATGCTCGATTCGGACGGCAACCCGTACTTCCTCGAAGTGAACACGGCGCCGGGCATGACCGACCACTCGCTGCCGCCGAAGGCCGCGCGCGCAGTGGGCATCAGCTACAAGGATCTGGTGGTGCAGGTGCTGGCGCTGACTCTGAAAAACTGAAGCATTGAATCTCGACCGATCGACAGACAGGACACGACGAAACGCACATGTCGAACAACGTTCGCCAGATGAATCTCGCCGCCAGCGCGCTGCACGCCGTGTTCGTGCTGGCGCTACTGGGCGCCGCGGGACTCTATGCGATCCAGCGTCCCGAGTTTCGTTTGCGCGAGATTCAGATCGACGGCGACACGCAGCACATCAACACGCCGACAGTGCGCGCGAGCGTGGTGGGTCATCTGAAGGGCAACTTCTTCACCGTCGATCTCGACACGGCGCGCGGGGCGTCCGAGCAGATGCCGTGGGTGCATCACGCGAGCGTGCGCCGCGTCTGGCCGAACGCGCTGGCGGTGACGCTCGAGGAATACAAGCCGCTCGGCACGTGGGGCAACGATCAGCTGGTAAGCGTGGATGGCGATCTCTTCACCACGAATCAGGGCGAACTCGACGACGATCTGCCCGCGTTTGACGGCCCGGACGGCACGGCGAAGGAAGTCGTCGCGCGCTATCAAGATTTCGAGAAGTGGTTCGCGCCGCTCGACGCGAAGCCGGAGGAAGTCACGCTGTCGTCGCGTTTTGCGTGGACGGTGAAGTTGTCGAACGGTATGCAGATCGAGCTGGGCCGCGAGCGCAATCTGCTGCTGGACCGTAGCAAGCGATTCGTCGCATCGTGGCCCGCGGTCACCGGGCGTTGGGGGAAGCAAATCGAATATGCGGATTTGCGTTACCCGAACGGCTTTGCAATCCGAGCCGCCGGCATCCGGTTCATCAACGACACCGATAAGGCCAAGAAGTAAGACATCACAGGCAATGACCACGCTATGAGCAAAGACTACAAAGACCTGCTGGTTTCCCTCGACATCGGAACGTCGAAGGTGGTCGCGATCGTCGCCGAACTGAAAGGCGAAGGCCACTACGAGGTGATCGGACTGGGTCAGGCCGACTCGAAGGGGTTGAAGAAGGGCGTCGTGGTGAATATCGAGGCCACGGTGCAATCCATTCAGTGCGCGCTCGAGGGAGCCGAGCTGATGGCCGATTGCAAGATCACGAACGTATTTACCGGGATCGCCGGCAGCCATATCCGCAGCTTCAATTCGAGCGGGATGGTCGCGATCAAGGACAAGGAAGTCACGCAGACGGATGTGGCGCGCGTCATCGAAACGGCGAAGGCGATCAACATTCCGACCGATCAGCAGGTGCTGCACATCCTGACGCAGGAATTCATTATCGACGGCCAGGAAGACGTGCGCGAGCCGATCGGCATGAGCGGTATCCGGCTGGAAGTGAAGGTGCACATCGTCACGGGCGCGGTGAGCGCGGCGCAGAACATCGTCAAGTGCGTGCGTCGCTGCGGGCTCGAAGTGAACGACCTGATTCTGCAG
>JAQFVJ010000306.1 GCA_029439525.1 Caballeronia sp. BR6202001591004 | reverse complement strand
CGGCAGCCAACGCGTCCACCGCGGGCAAGTTTGTCGTCTTCGTCGCAATCGTCCGCGGCGCAGGCCAGCGCCGCCGATGCGACCGCACAATCCGTCGCCAACGCGATCAAATGGACCATCTTCGACGCCGTCGGCAACACCGTCGCCTCGGGCAGCTTCGCGGTGCCGCAAGCCGCGACCACCACCCTCACCTGCTCGTCGACGCTCGCCTCGCGACGCTCGCCAACGGCGGCGGCCAGGTGCAGACGCCCGGCACGCGCCCGAACGACTTCGCGAGCTTCGGGGCGTGGTCCCAAACGTGACCAGCACGCTTCCCGCCGTCACGTACACGAAGCAGGAGCAGCACCGCTTCGGCATGCAAGGCTTCAACGATAACCTGACGATGCTCACCGCGCTCGACGTCAATTCGATGATCGCCGACCGTCAGGAATACGTGACGGAACCGAACAGTCGTTTCTAGTTCAACCCGAACGCGAACAATCTCGATTCGTTCTACACGTCCGGCAAGATCATGCGTCTGGTGCGCTTCGATGGCACGCCCGGCTGGTCGAGCATGCACGGCCAGAGCCCCGACTTCGGTTACATCCCGAACGATCTGAATTACTTCGAAAACTACATGGCGCGCGTCGGGCAGGAAACCGAAGCGACCCGTGCGAAGTATTATCCGTCGACGTCAGCGAACTATTATCAGGTCACGTGGGAGCCGTACATTCTGTGGAAGGATACAGACAAGAACTTCGTAGCGCTCTATCAGCACGCGTATAACGGCATTCACTCGTAGGATCCGCAATGCAGTCGTGATGGGCCCGGCCGAGCCGTTCCCGTCGCTTTTACCACCGCGACCCTGCAACGTCTCGCGCCGCGCGGCTACAAGAACTACATCGATGGCGTGGCGACGCACGGCTATTACGACGCGGGCACGTCGCCGTCACATCCGCCTGAGCATCTGTCGACCGCCGCGAACGCCGCCAACGCACTGCCCAACGAGATGCGCAATCTGCACGCGGAAATGCAGAAGGACTACAAGCCGAACATGAAGCTGTTCGTCACGGAAACGGGCATCAGCTACGACATCGGCTCGAGTTACGGTCCCAACTATCCGTCGCAGAACATCCTGTTTGCACAGGGCGCGGTCGTGGCGCGGACGCACATCATCCTGCTGGGCGAAGGCACGGATCAAACCTACGTGTTCTTCGGTCTGGATTTCCCGGGTGAAGTCGGCTACGGCACGTTCTTCGACCTCGACAACGCGCAGGCCGCGTTCGGCACGACCAACATTGCGCCGAAGCCCGCCGCGATGGAAGTCGCTGCGATGATCCGCGTGCTCAACGGCACCGTGACGCTCGGCCCGGTCAACAACGTACCCTCGGGTGTCTATACGTACGGCTTCCAGCGCTCGGCGGCGGCAAGATCATCACCGCGGTGTGGACGCGTAACAACTCGGTGTGGCCGGCGTCGAACGGCAACTTCAGTTCGAGCTACAGCGTGAACTATTCGCTCAACGTCGATTCGCCTGGCAGTAACGGCACAGTGCAGGTGATCGACGCGATGGGCAACGTCTCGAACGTCGCCTACACCAACGGTGTCGTGACGCTCAAGCTGACGGAGCAGCCGCAGTACGTCTGTCGACCAACGCGTCGGTGGCCAAGGCCAACTCGACGATGCCGGTAGGTTACACGGGCATGCATGTTAAGTGACAAGGGGGGGGGTATTTTGCGAAGCCCGGGTGCTGATGAAGCCCCGGCTTTTTTCATGTTCGCGCGCGACGTGGAGTGTCGTGATGAAGCCGCTATCTCGATATTGACAGCGTCCCTCTCCTCCATCGATACTCGATGCATGCACGCAGCTATCTTCTTCATCATCGCCGCAATCAAGAACCGAATGAACGCCATCGTTGGCGGGTCATCGGGAGAGTGCGCGCGCTGTTGAGACAGCCAAGGCAAGCAAGTCGATTCCGAAGGCCCCACCGCAAGACGGGGCCTTTTTCGTTGCGATGCGTGCACGGCTTCCGTCTTCGGCTCACACAATGGAGAGCAAGATAGAAGACCTGTCGTTTGTCAGAGAAGTGAGAGTGCGGTCCAGTCCGCGCGTGGTCAAGGATGTCGAGGTGCATCCGCGCCAGACGGTGTCGTGGCGGCTCGAGCGCGATGCGGAGTTGCGCATCGTCGATGAGTCGGTGTGGCTCACGCGGCATCTCGATCCGTACGACTACTGGCTCAGATCGGGCGATGTCGTGCGTCTGTCGCGCGGCGAGCACGTGTGGATTTGGTCGGATGGCGAGCGTGCGGTGGAAGTGTCGCTAACATCGCAGTGCAAGCCCGCGCCGGCTGTTCGGCTGGATCCGTCATCTCTGGCCGCGCGCGATCAACGCCGCGTAGCGCTTCTCACGGCACGACGCAGCGAAAACTCGCCGCGACGCTGAGACTGCCTTTACCCACATGTAGTGCAAATAGTTCGGATAACGACAGATCGGCCGCGTGCGTCCGTTGGTTGCGGGCGCGATATCGCTGCCGATCAGCGTTTCCGGCGCCTGGCCGTTCGTCACCCATTCGTCGAGCGCACCGAGTTCGTCCCACGCGGGCAATACGCCGTTGCCGTGCTGAAAGCCCGGCACCATGTAGAGGCGCATGAACGAATCGACCTTCTCCTGTCCGTATCGCTCGACCAGACCGCGATAGAACGCGATCGTCTGGTTAGGGCTGGTGACTTCGTCGGAGAAGCCGTCTATCGCGATGAGCTTGCCGCCGTGCGCGATGAACGCTGAGAAATCCGGGTTCATCGCGCCGACCGTGTACGCCAGCGTAATGAGCCGTTGCGTGTAGCGGCCGGGATCGTCGATATCGAGGTTCATGGCGCTTGCGCTCAGATCGCGCGTGACGA
>JAQFVJ010000305.1 GCA_029439525.1 Caballeronia sp. BR6202001591004 | reverse complement strand
TCATGATGCCTTCAGAGATCGGATTCGCGGGGTCGCGCCCATGAGCGCCGCCCGACTCGTGCACGCCGGGGTGCGCCGCCGCGATCGCCGCCTATCAGGTCGCCGCGCATCATGCCGTGTCGACGCCGGGCGAGCACGGCCTCGGGTTGGCGCTCGTGCTCGGGCCCCTTGCTGCTGCCGCTCTGGGCGCTCGCCTGCGCCGGACTGTGGGCTGTGCGCGCACCGCTCACAGCGCATTTCGGCTGGAGACTGTATATCTGGAGCACGTCGCGTTCAATCTGGCGCTCGCGTGGATGTTCGGGCGCACGCTCGTGGCTGGCCGAACCGCTCTGCACCGGATTCGCGCGTATGGTGCGGCACGCTGAGCGCGGGACGTCGAGCGCTATACGCGGCGCATCACGCTCCCGTGGACGGCGTTTTCATCGGCATCGCGATGGTGTCGACGGTGCTGTTCGCGGGCGCGTCGATGGTCGCGTGGTCCACCTTCGCCAACTATCTGGCGCTGCCGCTCGTCGCGGTGATGTTTATCGGCGAATATGCGTGTCCGGTGACCGCATGTCGCCGGCTGATTGCGTTGGTTAATGAGTCAGGGTGGGGCTGCAGCTACCGAAGCCGCCCAGCACAATGCGCTGGCCGTCTTCAACTCTCGCTGCCTCGCATGAAGACACGATTTTCATTGGTCGCTCTCGGTCCGGACTGAAGGTTGTTTCGGTTTGCCTTCTCTCGAACGGAAACCGCGGCCTATGTCCCGTACTGCCCGTTGAAACGGGGGCTCGTCGTCGCCGAACCTCTGGGATTGTGCCTGCTAATCCATTCTTTGTGTGAGATTGGCACTGGCAGATGGGCTTGAAAAGGACCAATCCTTTATAATTATTGGTGCAATGATTAACCGTCGGTGCGTTGCACCGTTACCTGAATGGCAGATCCACGGAACTAGCTATGTTTCTTCTCCGTATTGGAGGAGCGTCCTCCGACACCCCTCTCCATAAGCAAATCTATGCTATAATAAATTAGCTTTTCAAATCGAGACTGGTGAGTTGAGGGATGGTAACCGGTTACCGTCATCGCGAACGCTTGAAGAGCTGGGTATATCTAGAGGTCCGGTCGTCTTAGCGAATGAAAGGGACTTCCCCGTCCCGAGGCTGAAGCCCAACCCTCGTCGAGGATGGCGTAGCGTCCGCTGGCGAGCATCCACACTGCGCCGGTAGATACTGGCACGCGTTGTCCATCTACCATCGGTCGATACGACAGACCGGTCTCCGCAGCGATTGTTCGCGCAACCTCGGTCACCTCCCGATCCCGCAAAGTCGCGAGCAGGTTACGGGCGAGCAACACGCATGGGCCGCGGCATTCTGCGAGTCCCATGCCGGCGAGAAACTCTACCTGTTGTTCCAGCGCCTTCTTGACCTCGTCGCCGAAGCCCTGGATGCCCAATCGCTTGCCACCATCGATCAGTTGCTCGTCCAACCACGTCGCTCCGATCGCACGCATCTGCTGCTCGACAGAAATATGTGATTTCACCTCGACCGTAACGCCGCCCAACTGCCTCGCATCGTAGCGGCGCCCTGCTCGGGAAGATCGTCGGAACCTTCCACAGGCCGTCTGCGCCGCGCTCGACAATCCCGGCGCGGCGCAGGGCCTCCAATCTCCGGACATGGGCCGCGACGACTTCCTGCGGATCGCGATCGGGCGTCGCCTGTCCGCGCGCGATCGGGAGATGATGATCGGTGCGATACAGCCCGTCGCTTGCCAACGCGACGATGTTGCGATCGGCCGCACGAACGTCGGCCGAACCCTTGACCTTCACCACCGCGCCGACGGGATAGTTGGACAGTTTGTCGCGGGCGTTGAGAACGACATAATGGGGCCTTGCCGTTCACACCGTCGTGAGATAACCTCGATCATGCAGCTCGTGGGCCAGCCCTTTGGTGGTGATGCGCCCGATAATCGTCCGGTCTTGCTCTCCCGGTTCGAATATGGCCAATTTGCGCGGCTGGCCTCGCATCGCGCGCTGCATCGTGCGGATAAGATGTCGCCGCGCTCACCGAGCGCGCGAAGCGTCTTCTCCGCATCGGCATGCAGCGTCCAGTCACCGGGTCCGCGTTCCTCCGCCAGACCCGCGCTGCAGATGTTCAAGCCGTCCAATCAGCAGCAGGCGCTGGCGTTGCAGGCCTGTTTCGTTGAGTCGTGCGATCGGCACGCGTCGATCCTCGTCGGCCACCCGTTGCAGCGTGCGATCCAAACTCGTCCAGCGTTCCTGCTCGACCTCGCGTCGCAGGGTTTGCTCGATCTCCAATTCCGTGCGAGGCCCCAGCCATTCGCCAGCTCGGCGGCCCGATGCCGGAAGCCGTCGGCGATGTCGCTCGAGATGATGAGGTCGCTGCGTATCGTCGCGCCCTCGCACGATGACGTGAGTATGGGGATTGTTCCAGTGATTGACCGCCACCCATTCCAGCCGTGTTCCCAGATCGGCTTCCATGCGCGTCATGAGGTGACGGGTGTGTAGGTGCGCAGATCGTCCAGCGCGGTACTGTCCTCGGGCGCCACGATGAAGCGGAAATGATGCCGATTGTCGGCGCAGCGCGCTTTGAAGCTGTCGAGATCCGCCGCATCGGTTTGCGATCCATAGGCCCGTCCCGGCTCGCCGTCGCGGCCCACGCTGTCGCGCTCGACATAGCGCAGATGTTGGGGGCTTGCCTGTCGATGGTTGACCCAGCAAGGTCTTAATGGTGACGCGCCGCGAGAAGGACGTCAGGGACTGGCCGGCGAAGCGGGCGCGGCGGTTGGCCGGGACCGGTGAGCCGCGCCTGCGCCCCGTGGGACGGCCCTTACCGGTGGTCAACGCGGGGCGACGCACTGCCGATTTTCCACCGGGCCTTGCCGACCTGTTTGAGCACCTGGGACACATAGCCTCGGCCCCGGTTCTTCGGGGCGCCGGGGGCGTGCGAAAATCTTCGTCGCGTCGATCGCTCATCATCGTATCTCCAGAGAGTCACGGCGGGCTCGGGCGTACGAGGCACGCGCTTCGATCCCGGTTGAACGCGCTTTCGCGCTTTAGGCGGCACGGTGGTGGCGACCTGCCGTGCCGTCCTCCTCCATGTGCAGACCCCGCTTTTGCGGGCGGCCTCGTGCCACCCGCTTTTGTCTTGCCTTCCGCCTGTGCCCTTCGCCGACGCTCCGGGCGTCGGTGTCCGGTAACGCTGCGCTGCTTGCAGCCAGCACACCGGTAAACGTGCCGATGGACGCAGGCCAGGTGCGTTTGAGGCGAGACGCCTGGACGCTGGAGGGCTGTGCGTTGCGCGACATGCAGCGCGGATCGCTCGCGCTGCACGCGCGACGACACAGCAGCAACCACTGGAACAACACGCCCGATGGCACGATGAGATGCACACGGCAACGTGCAGCGAATCGGCGTCCATGATGGACGAGCCCCCGGCCAAACCGGGTGCGCGACGCCGATCACAGCGGACGCGGTGACCGGGCCGAAATACCGGCTGTCGAATGACGCCGGATTGGTCGTGCTCAACAGGAACAGCTCGCCCGCTTCGAGGCGGCGGCAAAGCTGCCAGGATGGCAGTGGGCGGCCCAGCCGGTCGGCAGGCAGCGCGGCGGCCACCGGCACGCCGCCGTCGATACGTATCTGCCCGGCGACGATGCAGACGTGTTGCGGCGAGACCGCGCCCACACGTTTGAGCAGCGGCACGCGCATCGGCAGGTAGCCGCGCTGCGCTGCCAGTGCGGCGGCTGGGGCGGGTAGCGCTACCAGCACGATGCTGCCCACGGACAACCGACGTGGCAGCAAGTCGGGCCGATGGTCGAGCGGTTCCACGCGATACCAGCCGACCGCCACGCTGTCGGACGGGTTGTTGTAGATCAGGCGCGGCGGAGGTGTGCCGAAAGATGCCCAGGCCAGCGCAGCAAAGCCGAAGGTGGACAGGCCCGACAGTACAAGGTGAACGCGCAGGTGCGAACGAGGCCGCGGCGCAGGGCGGTCGTGGGAATCAGGGTCATGGGAATGTCCTCCCGGACAGCCAGGCGGCGTGCCGTTTAATGCTGTATTCGGGCAGCGGCGAGCGCGCCGCGAGCCGGTTGGCGAGGGTGCGCCAATACGCAAGCGATACAGCGGCGGGCGCGATGCTCAGCGCCTCGATGCCGTCGATGCGTTCCAGCACGGCGCGCACCAAGTTTTGGCCTACGGGTGTGCAGCAGCAGGCGCGCGCCCGGTTGCACGCCAGGGATGCGCTGCACGGCATCGAGCGGCGGGGCGGCTTGCATCACCATGAGCTACCAGCGGATCGTGTGCCGTAGTCGTTGCTCTGCCGGCGGATGCGGCAGAGCAACGCGCTTGGCAGGAACACGGCGCCGCGCAGCCAGCAGTCGAGCTGGAACGTGCGCACCGGTTCGCCAAAGCGCAGATAGAGCTTGAAGCGGGGTTCGATGTAGGCCAGCGCACGCGCGTCAGCGGCACGTTGCCGGCCTGGCCGGTGAGTGTTGAAAGCGCGGGCGGCTGCGCAGCCGTTGGCGCGTGTGTCGCAGGTAAAGTGGATACGTTCATGGCGTGTTGTCCGGGGGAAACTCCCGCTCCAGCAGGCCGCGCAGCGGTCACGCC
>JAQFVJ010000304.1 GCA_029439525.1 Caballeronia sp. BR6202001591004 | reverse complement strand
TATAGGGTTAGCCATGTCCCTTTCGTCGTCGAAACAATGAGCAGGTTAACAGCCTTCATCGCGGGTTAACAGCCCTTTCTTCATTTGGTTAAGGGTTCTCAGGCGCGGAGGCGCCGGTCGGCTGGATCGTCACCGGCTATCCGTGGTATTCGATCGACACGCCCACTAACAAGCAGTTCGTCGCCGCGTATCAGGCGAAGTATCACGACTATCCGCGCTTAGGCTCGGTCGTCGGCTATGCGGCGATGATGTCGCTCGCCAACGGTCTCAAGAAAGTGGGCACCACCGATCCCGACAAGCTCGCCGCCGCGTTCAAGGGCTTGAAAGTGGATACACCGTTCGGCCCGATCGTCTATCGCAGTCAGGACAATCAGTCGACCATGGGCGCATATGTCGGCGTGACCGGGCTTAAGGACGGCAAGGGCGTGATGAGCTCGTTTCATTACGTCGACGGCGCGAGCGTGCAGCCCACCCACGACGGAAGTAAAAAAGCTTCGTCCTGCGGATTAACCCTAAGAACCAAGGTAAGCATTAACCCTTGGGGAAGGGCTTGCTGACGAACTTCGATCCGGCAAGCCCGAAGCGCCAGGGCACGTCCATCGCCTTGGTGATGCCGATGCGCGGCCCGCACACGACCTCGAACGCTTCTTCCGGCGGCTCGACGTGAAAGGGCGCTTCGAACAACGACATGCCGTTGTTCTTGTGCGTGATGCCGAGCGCTTGCGCCATGCGTCCCGGTCCCGAGCACAGGAGCCTGAGCGGCTCGAGGCCGCGCCGTTCGCGCATCAGATCGATGCCGACCATCGGTTCCATCGCGCGGATCAATACGCCCGCGCCGGGGCCCGATTCGCGGCACACGAAATTCAAACACCAGTGGATGCCGTACGAGCGATAAACATAAGCGTGCGCGGACGGCCCGAACATCACCATATTGCGCGGCGTGGGACCGGAGAAGCTGTGCGACGCGGGATCTTCGCGATCGTAGGCTTCCGTTTCGAGGATGCGTCCGCCCACGCTGTCGACGGTGAGGATCGCACCGATCAAACGCCGCGCGACTTGCTCGGACGGCGCATCGAAATCGATCGGACCGTTGGGAATGGCTCTTGCGCTCATGCGCGATATTCTAGTCAAGTCGCGACTCACCATCGATTCCCGCGAAGGAGACGCACCATGAAACGATCGTGGTTTCTCAGATTCTCCAATGCGCTCGCGCAAGTCTCCGGGCGCGCATCGACGTTCGTTATCGCGGTGTTACTGGTGATCGCTTGGGCCATCTCCGGACCGTTTTTTCATATTTCAGCGATACGTGGCAGCTCGTCATCAATACGTCGACGACCATCGTGACGTTCCTGATGGTGTTCCTGATTCAGAACACGCAGAAACCGGGATACCGCCGCGATGCAGATCAAGCTCGACGAACTGATCCGCGCGATGTATCGTGCGCATAATGCGTTGCTCGATCTGGAAGAACTCGACGAAAAAGAACTGGCGATCTTTCGCAAGCGCTACGAGAAGCTCGCGGAAGAGGCGCGCGGCGATCTGCAGACGCCCGGCAAGAAAAACGAAAAAGACATCGACTTGCGAGAACTCGAGCGCGATGATCATAGCCGACGCCCGAACACGTAAGGGCCCCTGCCGCGTCATGCGATTTCCTGGCGCGAGCTTGCACGCAAAGACAGCGTTGCGCCGATGCCGAACAAGGTCTTTGCAAACTCCGCAAAGTACGTGACAAACGGATAGCAGTGCGGTTAAGCTTGACGCCTCAAAACGGAGCGCGATGTTTCAGCCGCGAATCAAAATCCGTTTCCATGCCTTATGGAAACGTGTAGTGGATAAAAGACCACGTGTTTTCATACCGCGCTATCCGCTTAAAGGCCCATGAGGGCTGGTAACCTACTGTAAACGTTTTCCGTCAAGACCCCGAGGCGCCGGAAATCGGTAAAAAGCTCGCCGTTGCCCGGTCCCGGGCCACAAAAAGCAAAATCTCTCTCTATAAAGTTTTCCGCTTCGCTGCCGATTACGCGGTTTTTCGCGTTCTCTAAAACCTCGAATAAAGGCCATTTTCCACCTCTAAATGGCAAGTTATTTCCTTGGCAAATAGCTAGGATGTGTCGTGCCCGGTGATCCTTTTTCGCCGGGCACGCACACACCTACTACCCAACGTTTCAAGAAAATAAAAATGAACAAGTTCGTAAAGCCTTCGTGCGTGATGAGCGTGGGGTTTCGGCCATGGAATACGCGATCCTGGCCGGCATCATCGTGGTCGCCCTCACGGCTCGATGGGCACGTTCAAGACGGCGTTCACAGGTCTGTGGACGACGATCACCAACGACGTGATGAAGGCAGGTAAGTAATCGAAGCACCTTCGGAGAACCGGATGCAGCTTGTCCGGATCTCCGCCTCATTCCTTATTCACCACGCGATTCCATCGTGCAGCCCCTGTCCCTCGCCATTCGTTTCGTCGTGCTGTGCGCGCTGCTCGGCTCGCCTTTAACGACATTCGTGCGCGGCGCCTGCCGACGAACATCGTCCTGATGGTCGGGGTGCTGTTCTTCGTGGACGCAATTCTGCGCGGCATGCCGCTCGACTACATGATCGCGCATTTGCTGCTTGCGATCGGCGTCTTCCTGTTCTGCGCGCTGCTGTTCGCGGCGCACATGCTCGGCGGCGGCGATGCCAAGCTCGCGGCGGTGATCTTTCTTTGGGTGAGCGTCGGCCTTTCGTTGCCGACGCTCACCCTGATCTTGGTGATCGGCTCTTGCTTGTGTCGCTCATCAGCCTTGCAACACGAAACATGAATCCGGACCAGCGCCTGATGTCGATTCGGGCGCTGGCGTTGTTTTCGGGAGAGCGCGGTGTGCCTTACGGCGTCGCGCTGGCGCTCGGCGGGATCGTCGTGATCGTGCTGCCCGTCGTGCTTCCCTTAATCCTGACGCGATAGGACGGGCGTCGCTATGTCCAACATCATCAAATTTGCCGTGCTGCTGGTCGGCGCACTCCTCATCGCCATGATCGTGCGGATCGTCGTCGCGAGTTCATCGAAACCGGCGGAAGTCAAAATCACCGCCGAGAAGGTCCTGGTGAGCGCGGCCGAGCTGCCGCAAGGCCTCCCCTACTGCGCGATGCAGACATCGCGTGGAAGTCCGTTCCCGTTGCCGATCTGCCGCCCAACGCCATCGTGCAGGGCACGCCGGGCGCACCCGACCTGAAGGGCCGCGCGGCTGCGCCATCCGGTGACAAGCGGCACCGTGCTCGTCACCGACGACGGGATCCTGCCGAACGCGCCGGGCTTTCTCGCCGCGACACTCAAGCCGGACATGCGCGCCGTATCGGTCGCCGTGGACGATGTTTCTGGTAACGCCGGCCTGATTCCAGCCGGGCGATTACCTCGACCTCTTGCTGACTCAACAGACGGACCGCCGCACCGATTCGCCGGACCTCGCCGTATCGAGCGAGACGGTGGTCGAGCACGTGCGCGTGCTGGCGGTGGGCTCCGAAATCAAGCGTCCCAAGCCAAATGGCGTGACGTCCGAAACCGCCGTGACGCCGGCTCGCACCGTGACGCTCGAAGTCACGCCGCGCATGGGCGAAGTGGTCGCGGTTGCCGCGCGCCTGGGCAGCCTGTCGCTGGCGCTGTGCCGTTTCGACACCGAGACGCGCGATCCGAACGCGACCGCCGCGGTCGCGGCTTCGTCGGCCGAACGCGAGCCGATCTGGGCGGGCGATATCTCGCGTGCCG
>JAQFVJ010000303.1 GCA_029439525.1 Caballeronia sp. BR6202001591004 | reverse complement strand
CGTACTCGGCTATCGTGAGCCGGCCCATCGAATGGCCGATATCGTTGATCGCCGCCACTATGTCTCTATTAACGGCATCCTTGAGCATATCCTTAATAAGCCGCCGTCGATCTTGATGTAATCGACCGGCAGATGCTTCAGATAGCCGAACGAGGACATGCCCGCGCCGAAGTCGTCGAGCGCGAACTTGCAGCCGCGCTTCTTGAGTTCGCAGATGAAGCGCGCAGCCGCGAGATTGGTGACCGCTGTGGTCTCGGTCACTTCGAAGCAGATCGACGACGGCGCGACGTTGCTGACTTCGAACTGCTCGTTCAGGAATTTCAGGAAACGCTCGTCACCGATCGATGCGCCCGACAGATGGCGATCCGCCGGCCTTCCGGATTGCTCGTCTTCGCGAGCGTGGCGAACACCGCGCGCACAACCCATCGATCGATCGCGGACATCAGGCCGTAGCGTTCCGCTGCCGGCAGGAAGAAATTCGGCGTGACGATCTGTCCGCCTTCGCCGACCATGCGCAACAGGATTTCGACATGACGCCGCTGCGGCGCGTGGTCATCGCGATACTCCGGATTGAGCGCGCGGATCTCCTGCGCAAGAGGCAGAAGTGGTTGTTGACCAGCGCGTCCTTGATGCGTCCGCACCACGACATCGCGCTCGCGTGATGCGTGAGTTCGGCGTTGCCGCGCACGGCCAGATGGATCGCGGCCGTGCTCCTTGGCGAGATAGCACGCGATATCGCCGAAGCGCATCGCGGTTTCCATATCCAGCCCGCGCAGATCGACGAGTCCGATACTGACGCTCGTCGATAGCGTGTGCGTCTTCCACCATCACTGGAACTCGGCCACGGCTTGCCGCAGACGTTCGGCGACGATGACGGCGGTTTGCTCGTCGCAATCGGGCATCAGTGCAGCGAATTCGTCGCCGCCCAGGCGCGCGAGCGAATCCTCCTCGCGCAGATTGCGGCGGAACAGGCTCGCGACTTCGCGCAGCATCGAGTCGCCGGCGGCGTGGCCGTAGGTGTCGTTGACGACCTTGAACTGATCGATGTCGAGCATCATCAGCATGCGCGGGCGATCCGCGTGCGCGACGCCCGCCTGTTCATCGGCGTGGCTTTCGCGCGCTTTGCTCCGGCGCAGTGCGTGTTCGGTTTCGAGCCGCGCCATGATGAAGCGCCGCGCGTACCACACCGACAGCGACACCAGCAGCATCGCGGTCTGGCGGAACGCGGCGCCGAGCACATCGGCGAAGGCGCCCGAGATTCGCGCGATCGACGCGTTGATGTTCCACACTTCGCCGGTCAAGATGTTCGACGTCGACGCGTGCGGATTCGCCCGCCGCCTTAGCGGCGCGCAATTCGGTGGCCGCTCTGGCGAGCTGTTCGACCAGCGCATCGCCGCGCGTCCAGTAGGCGACGGCTTCCTCGAAGTAGCTCGCGCGGCGGAAGGTGCGGAACACCCAGATGACCGAGCTGACGTCTGCGGGATAGACGCCGCTTTCGAGCAGCGCATCGCGCGCGGCGGCTTCGTCGGGATCGGGGCGGTCGAGCGCGAGGCGCGCGCGCTTGAGATTCAGTGGATAGGCGATGGCGCTTTCGTACTGGCGATACGCCTGATCGTCGCCGGTCTGCGCGTAGCGGATCAGATAGAAAACCGCGCCCTTCTGGCCTTTGGACCACGTGCTTTCGCCGCCGATGTACGCGCGCACCGACGACATGATCGACAGGCTCGCCGCCACGAGCGCCAGCAGCGACATCATCACGGCGACGAAAGGCCAGGTGGTCTTGAAGGAGCTGTCGATTTGTCCTGGAGGCCGCCCGCATATCGAGCTTTTTGTTGATTCTTCGAAAGCGCGGAGACGAAACGTTGCCTGCTGCCAGAAAGCGATCAGAGGCCATTCGACCGGTCGTTTCAGCACGGTGAAAAACCCGTCGCTTCGTTTGATAATGGCACGTGATGGGAGCGACTTGAGGCTTCTAATCCTCCGTATCGGGAGAGCGAATAATACCCGTGTGAAATTCCGTTTCGATGACTTATCTTAACAAAGATCGGAAGTGTTGTATTTGTAATTGTATTGATGCATTCGGTAACTTTTTCTCGAAAGCAAGCGTATGTGGGTAATTACGTAGGGTCGATTACGCGGATTTGGTGTACGAGGATTAACTTTCAGGTCGCCTCATAAAACGTACGGGCGTGCGTAACTGTTTTTATAATGGAAGCCGAACTTTTTACACGTGCAGAGGCGGCTTTTAGCGAACGGGGATTAGGGAAACTTAAGTCCGGATTTTTTGACCTGACGGTCAGGTTAATCGGCTTGATGCTGGCGGATTGAAATGCGATTTCTTTTTGCGAGTGTGCAGCGTTGATTTTGCGCATTCGGCAAACAACATCTGACCGGTGTTGCGTGTAAGCCGCGCGCGATTTACGTGTGCCCGTCGACCCATTCACGCGCCCACGCGAGGCCGGTGAGCAGCGCTTCTTCGTCCGTCTGGAATATATCGAGGATGCCGCTGCTCTGCAGCACCATGCCGTCGCGCATGATGGTGCCGCTCGCGGCGTAACTGGTGCCTTGCTCGATCGAATGGCCGTAGATCGAAAAGCCTTTGTAGACCTCAGATTCCATCGTCTTTATATTGTGAGGATTCGGGCCGCCCCGGGAGTGATGGGATGACGCCCGATGCATGCATTTTCCGGGCGCCAAGCACGAACATACCACGCCTCGGCACCATGCGATTGCCTATCCTATCTCCACGAAGATCGAACGCGATCGCCGATTTAGTTAGCTATTCGAAGCAAGCGTCGATGAACCATTGCTTGCGCATCCCCCGTTCGCAACTAACGGTCAACCGCACGATAGCCCTTCTTTCGCTTCGCCATTCGTCGTCAGAACTTTCGTAAATATTTCGACATGGTCAAGGCCCGCCGTCCGGGCCCGTTCGATACTGCCCCTTCACGCCGGGGACTTGCCTGCCTTGCCGGAGATGCGGTAGGGTGACGCCCAATCCGCGCCCATCGGGCGCTTCATCATAAACAGGAACTCATCGACGCAGTCTCGGCGCGAAACCGGCGACAGCAAGGCCAGCACGGGCGCCGCGATCGACACGATGACGAGCGCGAGAATCGCGAGCACGGTGTTGTTCTCGAACATCACCGTGCCGACGAAACCGATCGCGCCCAGCAGCAAGGGCGGCATCAGATACCAGCGGCGGCGCGCGGTGCGGTCGCTGAGCACGCCGAATACGATCATCGAGATCCCGGCGGCCACATAGGGCAGGACGGTCACCATGCCGATATTCAGATTGCCGCTGATGCCCGCGTTCTTCACGTGCGTCGGCAGCCACAGCGTAATGCCGTACTGGCCCATCACGAGGCAAGAAGTAGACGATGCCCATCACCCACACGCGGAAGTCGCCGAACATGCGCGCCGTCGATCCATGCTCGACTTTCGTGCGTGCTTCATCGGCGATGGCGCTTTCAAGCAGATGCTTCTCTTCGTTATTCAGCCAGTTGGCCTTTCGGATGCCGTCCGACAGCCAGAGCAGCGCGATCACGCCGAGCACGACCGCGGGCAGGCCTTCGAGCAGGAACAGCCAGCGCCATCCCGCGAGTCCCGAGATGCCGTCGAACTGGTCGAGAATCGCGCCGGAGATCGGGTCGCCGAGAATGCCGGCGATCGGCATCGCGGCCATGAACATCGCGATGATGCGCGTGCGCTGTCCCGCCGGATACCAGTACGTCAGATACAACCAGTACGTCAGATACAGTATGATGCCGGGAAACAAGCCCGCTTTCGCGATACCGAGCAGCGAGCGCAGGATGTAGAACTGCATCGGCGTCTGCACGAACATGAACGCCGCCGAAATAAGACCCCACGTAACCATGATGCGGCCGATCCACTTGCGCGCGCTGACCTTGTAGAGAATCACGTTGCTCGGCACTTCGAACAGCGCATAGAAGAAAATGCCCGCGCCCAGACCGTACAGGGTATCGTTGGACAGTACAGGGTGTTGCTGAAGTGCAGATCGCTCGCCATCTGCAACTTGGCGAAACCCACGTTCACGCGGTCCAGATACGCGACCACGTAACACAGCGTGAGGAACGGCAACAGCTTGCGCGTCACCTTCTGATAGACGGCCGGCTCGTCGCCGACTGCTAGTGGCGCGCCAGCCGCATGGGTCTGATTGAGCATTGCTAGTCAACTGCGTGATTGATTTGGCACCGGATGGATCCGAGGCGAAGGATCGTCATACTTCCACTTGATCGGCTTCGGATTTTTGTTGTGCTCGCGGATGTCGTGCA
>JAQFVJ010000302.1 GCA_029439525.1 Caballeronia sp. BR6202001591004 | reverse complement strand
ACCGCCCCCACCGCCGCCTGCGCGTCCGCCCGATGCCGGCGCACGGCTGGAACCGCCGCCCGAGCGCTCCGGCGCGCTGCGGCTATAGCCGCCGTCATCGTCGCTGCTTGTGCCCGTGCCGCCACGGCCGCCGAGCATTTGCATCTGATCAGCGACGATTTCAGTCGAATATCGCTCCTGGCCGGACTGATCCGTCCACTTGCGCGTGCGGATGCGGCCTTCGATATAGACCGACGAGCCTTTCTTCAGATACTCGTTCACGATTTCCGCGGGGCGCCCGAAGAACGCGACGCGATGCCATTCGGTGAGCTCCTTGAACTCACCCGATGCCTTGTCCTTGTAGCGATCGGTGGTCGCCAGACGAATGTTGGCCACGGCGTCGCCGCTCGGGAGGTAGCGGGTTTCCGGGTCGGCGCCCAGATTGCCCACGAGAATGACCTTGTTGACAGATGCCATGATTTCTCCGGTAGATACCTTGCTTGCAGTCGGACGATCCGAACCGTGCCCCAAACTCCGCCTGGACGAAGCGGAACAGGCATCGCGCCGACTCGATTCTCAACTGATACAAAAAAAATTCCGTTAAGCCGCGCGTTCCAGCTTGCGTGGCGGCGCTTTCATCCGCGACGCGACGATCAGCCAGGCCAGCACCAGCGCGGAGCACGCGTAAAAGACCGCGCTCGATCCGTCGAGCTTCAGCAGCCAACCGCCGGCCACGCCGCCCAGCGCGAGACCGATCGACTGTGTCGTGTTGTAGACGCCAGCCGCCGCACCCTTTCTTGTGCCCGGCGCGAGCTTGGACACGAGCGACGGCTGCGACGCCTCCAGCACGTTGAAGCCGAGAAAGTATACGAACAGAATCGCGGCCACGGACCATAGCGTATGTGGAGCGGCGCCTAATAACAATTGACCGAAAAGGATAAGCGCAATGGCACTCAGCATGACAATTTTCATCTTGCCGCGCTTCTCGGCGGCGATGATCGCCGGGACTATCAGCACAAACGCGAGTCCCATGACGGGCAGATAAATCTTCCAGTGCGATGCGACCGGTAGGCCGTTTGCCTCCAGAATGCGGGGAACGATGAGAAACAGCGCGGTCTGCGTCGCGTGCAAAACCAGCACGCCGAAGTTCAGACGCAACAGCTCGATGTTGTGTAATACTTCAGCAAACGGAGCCTTGACGTGAACCGGCGCCTTCGGCGGATCGGGTACAATCCACAACACCACGCCCACCGCGGCGATCGACAGCACGCCGATCACCGTGAACAACCCGCTCATGCCGACCCACTGGAACACGATCGGCGCACCGACGATCGCCATGGCGAACGACACGCCGATGCTACCGCCGACCATCGCCATGGCTTTAGTGCGGTTTTCTTCGTGCGTGAGGTCCGCGATGAATGCGATTACTGCCGACGACACCGCGCCCATACCCTGAATTACGCGTCCCGCGATGATCCACGCCATCGAGTGTCCGACCGCCGCGACGAAGCTGCCGATCGCGCACACCAACAGCCCGAACGCGATGACCGGCTTGCGTCCGAGCTTGTCGGAGATCCATCCGTAGAAGATATAGAGCATCGACTGCGTGACGCCGTAAGTGCCGAGCGCAATACCGACGAGCACGACGTTGTTGCCACCGGGGATGGTTTTCGCGTAGACGGAAAACACAGGCATGATCATGAAGAGCCCGAGCATGCGCAGCGCGAAGATGGCAGCGAGCGACACCGTCGCGCGCAATTCCGGCGCGCTCAGACGTGTGGACGTGGCAGACGAATTGGACATCAGAAACGGGAAATGGATGAAGGTTGTGTCTGGCACGGCCTGTGGGGACGCCGGCACGCCGCCTTGTTGTTTGAGCAAACGGCACTATATATGTAACGCATTCGTTAGACGCCCGGGTATCTCTGAGGTATCGCTCGGGCGTCTCGTCACGCGGCCCGCGTGATCCATCCGATGCCAGCGAGTCCCCGCGCCGGCGATTCGATACCCTTCGTGCGCCGGCTGGGCGCCGCGCCCTGTAAAAGTCGTTATAGTACCAGATTGCCCCCTCCCCTCACTTTCCGCACGGGAGCGGAACAAACTCGCGGAAGAAACACGTGGAAAAAATTCGTATTCGTGGGGCTCGCACCCACAATCTGAAGAACGTCAGTCTCGACTTGCTGCGTCACAAGCTGATCGTGATCACGGGGTTGTCCGGGTCGGGAAAGTCGTCACTCGCATTCGACACGCTTTATGCGGAAGGCCAGCGCCGCTACGTGGAAAGCCTCTCCGCGTACGCCCGGCAATTTTTGCGGCTCATGGAAAAGCCCGACGTCGATCTGATCGAAGGTTTGTCGCCCGCGATCTCGATCGAACAGAAGGCCACGTCGCACAATCCGCGTTCGACGGTCGGTACCGTCACCGAAATTCACGACTATCTACGTCTGCTGTACGCGCGCGTCGGCACGCCGTATTGCTCGGATCACCTGATTCCGCTCGAGGCGCAAAGCGTCTCGCAAATGGTGGACGCGGCGCTCGCCTTGCCCCAAGAAACCAAGCTGATGATCCTCGGGCCCGTCGTCGTGGATCGCAAGGGCGAGCACCTCGAACTGTTCGAGGAAATGCAGGCGCAGGGTTTCATTCGCTTTCGCATCCGCTCGGGCGGCGGCACGGCGAACGAAGGCGTTGCCAAAATCTACGAAATCGATTCGCTCCCGAAGCTTAAGAAGAACGACAAGCACACGATCGACGTGGTGATCGATCGTCTGAAGGTGTGTCCGGACATGAAGCAGCGTCTGGCGGAATCGTTCGAAACTGCGCTGCGCCTGGCCGATGGCCGCGCGATCGCGCTCGAAATGGACACGGACCAGGAAAAGCTCTTCAGCTCGAAGTTCGCGTGCCCGATCTGTTCGTACTCGCTGCCGGAACTCGAGCCGCGCCTGTTCTCGTTCAACAACCCGATGGGCGCATGCCCGGAGTGCGACGGCCTCGGCCAGATCACCTTTTTCGATCCTAAGCGCGTGGTTGCGCATCCGTCGCTGTCGCTCGCGGCGGGCGCCGTGAAGGGCTGGGACCGGCGCAATCAGTTTTACTTCCAGATACTGCAGAGTCTCGCGGCATTCTATGAATTCGATATCGACGCGCCGTTCGAAGACCTGCCGGAGAAAATACGCAAGACGCTGCTTTACGGCTCCGGCAAGCAGGTCATTTCGTTCTCGTACATCAACGAGCGCGGGTGCGCGTCCGTTCGCGAGCATGCGTTCGAGGGAATCATTCCGAATTTGGAGCGGCGTTACCGCGAGACGGATTCCGCCGCCGTGCGCGAGGAACTCGCGAAATACCAGAACAATCAGGCATGTCCGGCGTGCGAAAGCACGCGTCTGCGGCGCGAGGCGCGCTTCGTGAAAGTCGGCGCGGGCGACGACGCGCGCGGCATCTACGAAATCAGCGGCTGGCCGCTGCGCGATGCGCCCAGCTATTTCCAGACGCTGCGTCTGGACGGCGCGAAAGGCGAAATCGCGGACAAGGTTATCAAGGAAATCGTCGCGCGGCTGTCGTTCCTGAATAACGTCGGGCTGGATTATCTGTCGCTCGAACGCAGCTCGGAGACGCTGTCCGGCGGCGAGGCGCAGCGCATCCGGCTTGCGTCGCAGATCGGCTCCGGGTTGACCGGCGTGATGTACGTGCTCGACGAGCCGTCCATCGGCCTGCATCAGTGCGACAACGACCGGCTCATCAACACGCTCAAGCATCTGCGCGATATCGGCAATTCGGTGATCGTCGTCGAGCACGACGAGGAAATGATCCGCATGGCCGATTATGTCGTCGACATGGGGCCGGGCGCGGGCAAGCACGGCGGGGTGATTGTCGCACAGGGCACACCCGCGCAAGTGCAGAAAGACACCAACTCGATCACCGGCCAGTACTTGTCCGGCAAGCGGACGATCGGCTATCCAGAAAAGCGCAACGCGCCCGACGAACGGCTGCTGCGGATCATGGAGGCGCACGGCAACAATCTGAAGCACGTCACGCTCGATCTGCCGGTCGGTCTGCTCACGTGCGTCACGGGGGTGTCCGGCTCGGGCAAATCGACGCTCATCAACGATACGCTGCAGCACGCGGTCGCGCAGCATCTGTACGGTTCGGCGACGAAGCCGGCGCCGTACGAATCCATCGAAGGTCTCGAACACTTCGACAAAGTGATCGCCGTCGATCAGTCGCCGATCGGACGCACGCCGCGTTCGAATCCGGCCACTTATACAGGCCTGTTCACGCCCATCCGCGAGCTGTTCGCCGGTGTGCCGGCGGCGAAGGAGCGCGGCTACGATCCCGGCCGGTTCTCGTTCAACGTCAAGGGCGGACGCTGTGAAGCGTGTCAGGGCGATGGCGTTATCAAGGTCGAGATGCACTTTTTGCCGGATGTCTACGTGCCCTGCGACGTCTGCCACGGCAAGCGCTACAACCGCGAAACGCTCGATATCCAGTACAAGGGCAAAAACATCAGCGAAGTGCTCGATCTCACCGTCGAAGCTGCGCACGAGTTTTTCCGGCCCGTGCCGGTGGTGGCGCGCAAGCTGAAGACGCTGCTCGATGTCGGTCTCGGCTATATCCGGCTCGGCCAGTCGGCGACGACGCTGTCGGGCGGCGAGGCCCAGCGCGTCAAGCTTTCGCTGGAACTGAGCAAGCGCGATACGGGTCGGACGCTGTACATCCTCGACGAACCGACGACCGGATTGCACTTCCATGACATCGCGCTACTGTTGGAAGTCATCCACCGGCTGCGAGATCAGGGCAACACGGTCGTCATCATCGAGCATAATCTCGACGTAATCAAAACCGCGGACTGGGTCATCGATCTCGGTCCGGAAGGCGGCGCGGGCGGAGGGCAGATCATCGCCCAGGGGACGCCGGAGCAGGTCGCCAAGTCGAAGGCGAGCTTTACCGGCAGATATCTGGCACCTTTGCTGCAACGGCCCAAGTCGGCGGCGTG
>JAQFVJ010000301.1 GCA_029439525.1 Caballeronia sp. BR6202001591004 | reverse complement strand
GCATCCGCTTCGAACGGCTCGCCTTCATCCACGTGGCCTTCATGAAAATCGCTTGCTGCATCATATGCTGGCGACAATTGCGAACGTCGTTTTGTTAACAACTCTAAGTCCGCAGAAATCAGGCTCAGCATGAAGCCCAGAATCAGCAGATCGAAGCCGTCCATCGCGTAGCCGGAAATCGATGCGATCATCGCGCGAATATGTGGCGGCCCGAAGATCGATTTGTCCGAGGCGCGTTGCATGGGCGCGCTCTGGTCAACGTGGTGATTCATCGTGGGGTCTCCCCTTGGGCGCGTTAGTTGAGTGCGTCGGGATCGTGCGGCAACGGTGCGCCCGCGCCGGTAAGTTCAACGATCAACCCGTAGTGTTCAGGATGACGATGCTTCGCGAAGTTGAAGACGTGCTCGCGGAACGTATCGCCGAGCGCGAGATCGACATTCGCGAAGATCACTTCGTCTTCTTTGGTCATGCTTTGCGCGGCAATCTCGCCCGACGGCGCGACGATCACCGAGCCGCCGATCATATGAAAACCGTCTTCCTTGCCGCATTTCGCTGCTGCGGCGATCCACATCGCGTTCTGATAAGCGCTCGCCTGCAGCGTGACGAGATGCGTATGCATGCGCAGATGCACCTGCTCAGGCCAGTGGATGTTGAGCGACGGCGTGTTATATCCGAGCACGCCGAGCTCCGCGCCTTGCAGCGACATCGCGCGCCACGTTTCCGGCCAGCGGCGATCATTGCAGATGCACATGCCGAGCTTCGCGCCCATCGTTTCGACGACCGAAAAACCCGTGTTGCCCACTTCGAAAAACTTCTTCTCGAGATGCTGGAACGGCGCATTGGGCTTGTGATCCGAGTGTCTCGGCAGATGCGTCTTGCGGTATTTCGCGACGATCTTGCCGTTGTCATCGACGATGATCGCCGTGTTGAACGCTTCGCCCTTCGACGTCAGTTCCGCATAGCCGAGATAGAAGCCGATGCCCGCCTGATGCGCCGCATCGAACAGCGGCTGCACATCGGGGTTCAGCATCGTGCGCTCGAAGAAGCGTTTGATCGCCGCCTCTGCGCTCATCCAGTAGCGCGGAAAAAACGTTGTGAGCGCAAGCTCGGGGAACACGACGAATTTCGGGCTGCGCGACTTCGCCTCATTCAGCATCTCGATCAGCCGCTTGACGACGGCCTGACGGTGATCATGGACGTTCGCCACCAGATTGCCGAGCGTGCCCATGCGCTGCATGCGACGCGTGGAGGCTTCGGCGGAACGGCGCAATGCGAGCTCACCGCGCCAGCTTTGCCATGTCGCTTCTTCCGCTTTCAAGCGCCTTAAGGAAAAGCCGATCAACGTCCATACTGCGATGCATGGAATCAGCTCGATCGCCGCGATCGATACATCGCGCCGCCACCATGCGATGCGCACATCGCGAATGGAAAAGCCCGCTGCGACATAGATCGGATAATCGCCGACACGTCGGAACGCCGCGAGCTTTTCGTCGTTGTCGAGCGGCGACTCATAACGCATGAGATCGGTCGGCTTGCCTTCGCGAGCACCGAATGACGGTCGGGCGCATTGGCGAGCGGCGAGGACGGATATCGCGCGAGCACGCCGCCATCGTCACGATGCAGGGCGAGTGTGAGCGCGGGATCGCTCGATGCGAGCTCGCGATAGAAGTCGATCAGATAAGATAGAAGTCGATCAGATAATCGCGTCGCAGCGCGATGGAAATTTCGCCAATGAAACGTCCGTCCTTCGCGACGCGCGCCGTCAGCGTGTTGATGATGTCCATATTCTTGATGCGTCCCCGCTCGGGCACCGACACATGAAATCGCGCGCGCGTCGCGCGTGGCGATGAAGTCGGTGCGATCGCTTATCGACACCGGCACGGGCATGAAGCGGCTGCTTATAGCCGCCCTTGAATGTCGAGCACGGATACGGCGGCGATCTGCGGATGACTTTCAACGAGCCGCTGGAATTTGTCATGCAATTCGGCCTGTCTGGGTTCAATGAGCGCGGCGTCGCCGTTGCCGAGCATCTCTTCGATACGAAAAATGAGCTCGCGACTGATGCTAAAGACCGTATTGGCTTTTTCGTCGAGCACGCGCGATTGCATTCGAAGAGGACTATGCATCGGCGAACGGCATGCCTGCGGCAACGGGCATCGGTACATCGGGTGAAGGCGTGGGCTTCTACTTTCTCACCTGCCGCGACGGCGAGCGCGCGGTGAAGCACGTCGAGAATTCGCCTGCCTATCGTTATCCGCTGCAATACGGACCGAAGTCACCGAGCTTCGCGCGCGGCACGCTGCTGTCGGATGCATCGAACTAACATGCCGCGTTGTTCGTCTCCGGCACAACGAGCATTCTCGGTCACGAGACCGTGCATGCGGGAGACTTCGCGAAGCAATGGGACGTCGCGACGGCGAACATCGCGCATCTGATCGGCGCGGACAGTCTCGCCTCGCAAGGCATGGAAGAAGGCTTCACGTTGCGCGATCTCGATCAGATCAAGGTCTATTACCGGCATGCAAGCGACTTGGCCACCGTGAAGCAGCTTGCACAGGCGACGTTCGATGCGCGCGCCGACGTGCGTTTTCTGAAGGTCGATATCTGCCGTGCCGATCTGTTCGTGGAGATGGAAGGTATTGCTACGCATCGTGACGAATGAGCTTTTGCATCGTTTACCATCGGTGATTCGAAGTCGTCGAGCCTTACGTACGCCATCATGAACGCCCATTGACCCGCATCTCGGCACTTAAGAACGTCCGCCCGGCGCACCGACCGAATGGTGGCGCGTGAGCGCATCGGAGCGCGAGCACATGTACCGCATCGAGCATGGCGGCGCGCAAGGACGCGTGAATATCGATACTGTCGTCGATCTCGACAATCTGCGCGCGAAGTTGCAGAAGTGGCATTGCGAAGGTTTCGTGCGCGGCGGTGTCGCGGAAGAAGCATCGGCGCCGCTGCATCGCGAGGACTTCATGCAGCGCTTGCATAGTGCGATGCCAGTGTACGCTGCATCGACTACGCGCGATACAACGGTAAAGATCGCCGATGTCGCAATCGAACGCGGCGCGGGTGGGCGGGCCGCTCGTGCCTGCCGTGAATCCCGCGTATCTCTTCACCGAATGCGCGCATGACGTGCTGCACGATATTGCCGAGAATCGTCGCGTGATGCTGATCGGTCACACGCGGGCAAGACGAGTTTGATCGAGCAAATCGCGGCACGCGCGGAGCATGGCGTATTGCGTTCGAACATGAACGGGTAGACGACCGTCGGCGATTTCGTCGGCTTCTGGACCGTGAAGGGCGGGGAGACCGTATGGGTCGATGGCGTGCTGCCGGTCGCGATGCGTGCGGGGCACTGGCTCATCATCGACGAAATCGACTTCGTGGAGCCGGCGATTATCGCGGTGCTGACGGCCGTGCTCGAACCCGGCGGACGCTTGTTGCTGAAGGAAAAGGGGGATGAGATCGTCACGCCGCATCCCGCGTTTCGTCTCTTCGCAACGGCGAATGCCGCGGGCGCGATGAGCGTGTATCGGCACCTCTATCAGGGCGCGAATCTGCTGAACGAGGCGTTTCTCGATCGCTGGTGAGTCTATCTGATGGACTATCTGTCAACGGCCGACGAAGCGCAGGTGCTGGTGCGCACCTTCGCGCCGCGTCTCGACGAAGCACTCGCGCATACGCTCGCGGCCATTGCAGCGGATTGCCGTGCTGCGTTCATTCGTGAAGATCTCGCGAGCGCGTTTTCGACGCGAAGACTCATCGACTGGACCGATCTAATGCTGCGCCACGGCGATCCCGAGCGCGCCGTAGGACCGACGATCTACGCGAAGGTGAGCGCGGATGCCGCGGCGCTGATTCCCAGCATCGTGCGGCATTACATCGATCTCGATGCGTGAGTGACGCGTGAGCGCTCCGATCGAAACCACGCTGACTCGACTCGCGCGCGTGCTCACGGGCGAAAAAGATATCGACGTGATCGTGCGCGCCGATGGCCCGCGTGTGGAAGCGCGCTGCATCGTATTGCCGGAAATCGCGCATGCCGATGACGACGTGCTGACCGGTTATGTCGATCTGTTCGCGGCGTGCGTGAAATACGGCGATGCTGGCGTGTTGAATCAGATGAACGAGCCTGTTTCGCGGAAGCTCGCGCAAAGCATCGACGATCGTCGTGCGTGCATCGCGCTTCTCGCAAAGTACCCTGGTTCGCGTCGCAATCTCGCGCGCGTGCGCGAGATTGCGACGCGAGAGAAGGCGTGTCAGTGGCACGAACTCGCGTGGCGCGACAGGCTTCTATGGTTGATCGACCGCGTGTTATGGGACGAACCGCCTACGCCCAATGAATGCAGCCCGTCACTGTTCGCGACGCTCAACGCATGCGAAGCGTAGATCGATGCGGTGCGTCGCGCACGCAGCACGGCGGAGAGCATTGCGGCATCACGCGCGCTGGTCGCGATGGTGCAGGCGCTGACATCGAACGGTCCCAATACGATGATGTTCACCGCCGACGCGGACGAAACGCTCGACGCCGAGAACGTCTCGAATCAGTTCGACGAATTCAGCGATGAAGACGATGCGATGCGTCGTCAACAGACGATGCGGCGCGCGCGGGGCACATGTCGTCATCGTCATCGGCCCAAGCGGAAGCATCGGCGGGTGGCGGGCCGCCTGCATCGTTTGCGATGGACGAAGGCGGGCGTCCGTTGATATCCGAACCGTTCATGACGGAATTCGACATCGTCACCGATCTGAGCGGTAAAGGCGATGCAAAGGCATGGCGCAATCTACGCTCGTTCGCACGCGAGGAAACGTCGTCGCTCAAGACGCGTCTCGAACGTGCCTTGAGCGACGATGAACAGACGCACTGGCGACGCGAACAGGAGCGCGGCGAACTCGATCGTCATGCGCTCGCAAAACTCGCTATTTCACCGGGTTATCGCACGTCGTTTCGCGTGAAGTCGGTGATAGAAGGCCGCGATACGGCGGTAAGCATTCTGATGTTGCTATCCGATGGTTATCCCGCGACGGGCGATGGTCATCCGGTGGTGTTGCGCAACGATTTGCACGAGCACGTGCGCGAGATCGCTCATGGCGGGATCGAACTGATAGGCGTAGGAATCCGAAACGATTCGGTCAAAAAATTTTATCCGACCAGCATCGTAGTCAGCACGCTGCATGAGTTGCCGGAGCGCGCGTTCAGAGTGTTGGCGGGGAAGTTGCTGGAGCGGTGAGGACTTTTTACTTCTTCGCCCGCGCCACCTCCTCCGCCATTCGCAAGAAATTCGTCACCTTCGCCGGCGTCATTTCCGCGCGCGACGCCAGCACGAGCCGGATCGACATAGGCTTGCCCACGACATCATGATACACCACGCCTTCGACGCGAATCTGGCACACGGATGCCGGGGCCCGCGACACGCCGAATTCCGTCGCGACCAGATTCACCACCGACGACAACTGCGGCACCTGCTGCCCCGCAATCGGACCGAAACCGACATCACTACACGCGCCGACGATCACATCGTGCAGCGTGGGACTTGCCTCGCGCGGCAGCATCACGAAAGGGTCTTCCGCGAGATCGATCCTGCGCTTTTTCGCGAGCCGATGCGTGGCGGGCAGCACGACTTTCATCGGCTCGACCGC
The DNA here is from genome assembly GCA_029439525.1 of Caballeronia sp. BR6202001591004. GTDB lineage: Bacteria > Pseudomonadota > Gammaproteobacteria > Burkholderiales > Burkholderiaceae > Caballeronia. The sequence goes on along the minus strand of JAQFVJ010000301.1, from coordinate 983 downwards.
GATATGGTGAAACTTCACGCCCGCCGGCGACTGATTTCCCTGCCGCACGAACGCGACGTCCACGCGATCGTCATCGAGCCATGCGAGCAGTTGCGCCGTATTGCCCTCGGCGAGCGTTAGCGCGACATTCGGATAAGTCTGCCGATACGCGCGAATGAGCTTCGACACGACTGGATTGAACGCCGCCGTTGCCGTGAAGCCGATATTGAGTTGCCCGACTTCGCCGCGTCCCGCGCTCTGCGTTTTCTCGACGGCGAGCCGCGTATCCGCGAGAATGCGCTTCGCATCCACGGCGAAGGCTTCGCCCGCTTCGGTCAGCACCACGCCGTGCCCCGTGCGGCGAAACAGGCACACGCCGAGTTCATCCTCCAGCGCGTGAATCTGCTGACTCAGCGGTGGCTGGCCGATGCCGGGCCGTTCCGCCGCACGCGTGACGTTGCGCTCCTCGGCGACGGCCAGAAAATAGCGGATATGTCGCAGTTCCATCAATATCTGAGTCAATATCTGTAAATATTTCATAAAGATATAGATATTGGACAGTATATCTCTGGTGCGACAAAATAACGCTAACGCGCAGTCCGAGCGCATAGAACTCTCCCCACACCGTCGCGCAAACGCTTGCCATTTCGCGTTCGGAACAATAGTTTCTTCTGCGGCGTTTCGCTCTAGCGCGAAATAAAAACGCGCTAAAATTACAAATTAATGTATTAAAACAAGTTTGGGGTCTAGCATGGCTGAAGCCGTAAAAAAACCAAGGCCCGAGTACCGGAACATCGGAATCGGCCAACTCGCGCAATATCGCTTGCCGCTAGCAGGAAAGGTATCGATCCTGCATCGCATCAGCGGCCTGCTGTTGTTCGTGTGTCTGCCGTTCATCCTGTATCTGCTCGATCAGAGCCTGACGTCGGAAATCTCCTTCGACGCATTCAAGACGGGCTTTCTTGCCAATCCCATCGTCAAGGTCATCACGCTCGTGTTGTCGT
>JAQFVJ010000300.1 GCA_029439525.1 Caballeronia sp. BR6202001591004 | reverse complement strand
AGTTGCCGGGGGGCTGCCCATGCGCCCCCCATGCGGCATCTGGCAGAGATGCTAACCCGCGTTGAACACCCCACGTCAGGCCAGCCTCCGCCTCACGGAAAATCATACTGACTTTCCCGCCCCGCGGGCAGCGACACCACGCTCGTGATCACGCTGTCGAATCCCGACGCGCGCAACGCGCTGCATCCCGACACGCTGTGGGCATCGAACCGCTCAACACTGCCGAGCGCGACAGCAGCGTGCACGCGATCGGTGCTGACGGGCGCGGACAACTTCTTCTGTACGGGCGGCAACCTGAACCGGCTGATGGAAAACCGAGCGAAGGAGCCGTCGGTGCAGGCGCAGAGCATCGATCTGCTCGCGGAATGGATCAGCGCGCTGAGGGCATCGACCAAGCCGATCATCGCGGCTGTCGAAGGCGCGGGCGGGTGCGGGCTTTTCGCTGGCGCTCGCGTGCGATCTGATCGTAGCCGCCGACGATGCGAAATTCGTCATGTCGTATGCGCGCGTCGGCCTGACCCCGGACGGCGGCGCATCGTGGTTCGTGTTGCGCGCATGCTCGCGCTGTGCGAGGACGAAAGCGTGGTCGGCCGCGCGTTCTACGTAATGGCGTTCGTCGAAGGCCGCGTGCTGTGGGATCCGTCGCTGCCGGGCATGACGCCGGCCGAACGCGTCGCGATCTACGACGAAACCAATCCCGTAATCGCCGCCTTGCATTGCGTCGATGTCGACGCCGCCGGCCTGTCGAGCTGCAAGCCCGGCAATTACTTCGAGCGGCAGATCGGGCGCTGGAGTAAGCAATACGTCGCGTCGGAAACGGAACCGATCGACTCGATGAACCAGCTCATCGACTGGCTGCCGCGGCACATTCCGCCATCGCGGCAGACGAAAGTCAGCGTCGTGCACGGCGATTACCAGCTCGTCTCATCTTTCTTCCGACCGAGCCGCGCGTGCTCATCGTGCTCGACTGGGAACTCTCGACGCTCGGCGATCCGCTCGCGGATTTCGCGTATCACTGCATGGCGTAGCATGTCGAGCCGTCGCAGTTTCGCGGGATCGCGGGACTCGACTGGGCCGCGCTCGGCATCCCCAATGAAGCCACCTACTTCGCGCGCTATTGCGAGCGCACAGGCTTCATGATCGAAGGCGACTGGAACTTCTATCTCGCCACAACATGTTCCGCATCACCGCGATTCTGCAAGGCATCATGAAGCGCGTGGTCGATGGCACGGCCGCGAACGCGCAAGCCGTCGATGCCGGCAAACGCGCGCGTCCGATGGCCGAACTCGCCTGGCAATACGCGACCTGATAAAGATTGCCTGACTCGCTCCCACCTCAAAGAGGCATCGAACAGCATGGACTTCGACTACACGTCCAAGGTGCAGGCTTTGCGCGAGAAGCTGCTCGCGTTCTTCGACGAACACATCTATCCGAACGAGCGCGCGTTCAGCGAGGAAATCGCCGCGAATCGCGCGGCGGGCAATGCGTGGGTGGACGGTGCTCATGGAAAATCTCAAGGCCAAAGCGCGCGAGGTAGGACTGTGGAATCTGTTCCTGCCTGCATCGGACCGGGGCCGCGGGTCTGACGAATCTCGAATACGCGCCGCTATACGCGCCGCTGTGCGAGATCATAGGACGCGTGCCGTGGGTCCCGGAAGTCTTCAATTGCAATGTGCCCGATACCGGCAACATGGAAACCATCGAGCGCTACAGCACGGATGCGCAGAAGGCGCGATAGCTCGAACCGCTGCTGCGCGGTGAGATTCGTTCAGCGTTCCTGATGACGGAGCCGGAAGTGGCCTCGTCGGATGCGACGAATATCCAGTGTCCAGTGCAGCATCGTGCCTGATGGCGACAGTTACATGATCAACGGCCACAAGTGGTGGTCGTCGGGCGCAGGTGATCCACGTTGCGCGGTATACATCGTGATGGGCAAGACGGATCCCGATGCGGCGCAACATGCGACAGCAGTCGATGATTCTCGTATCGGCGGATGCGGCCGGCATTACTGTGCATCGTCCGCTGAACGTGTTCGGTTATGACGATGCACCGCATGGTCACATGGAGATCACGTTGGAGAACGTGCGCGTGCCGGCGTCGAACATGTTGCTCGGCGAAGGACGCGGCTTCAAGATCGCGCAAGGACGGCTCGGGCCGGGGCGCATTCACCATTGCATGCGGCTGATAGGTCTCGCGGAACGCGCGATCGCGCAGCACGGCGTGACGCAGGAACGCATCGCGGAAGCGCGCATCATGATCGAGCAAGCGCGCCTGCTCACGCTGAAGGCTGCCTACTGATGGACACGGTCGGCAATAAGGGCGCGCGCGGCGAGATCGCGATGATAAAGGTCGTGGCGCCCAATGTCGCGTGTCAGGTGATCGACTTGGGCGATTCAGGCGCACAGCGGCGGCGGTATCTGCGATGACTTTCCGCTCACGTATGCGTATGCATCGGCGCGCACTTTACGCGGCTTGCGGATGGGCCTGATGAAATGCATCGGAACGTGATCGCCAAACTCGAAATCGGACGCTATTCGGAGTGAGGTTTGGTGCACATGCGAGGGGCCGCTACATCGTTGCCCCTTGCACGATCACTACGCAGAAGTAACACTCAAGCCTTCGCGTCCTCTGTAATCCGAATAGCGCATTCGAATCGACGGTCAGCACAAGTTTGCCGTTCTGGTTATGCGCTTACCAGCGCGTCTTGACGATCCCGCGATCCGGCTTGCTCTTCGACACGCGCTTGTCGAGCACACGCACGGCAAGCGTTACCGAATCGTCGACACGCACCGGCAACAGCCAGCGGATATTGTCGAGGCCGGGCGATCCCATCGATGTCGAATCGGTGAGCATGTCGCGCACGAGAATGCCCATCATCGCCGAACACGTGTTCCATCCGCTCGCGACGAGGCCGCCGAAATGGGATGCGCGCCCCGCTTCCTCGCTCAGATGAAACGGCTGCGGATCGTAGCGCTTCGCGAACTTGACGATCTCCTCGCGCGTGAATGTATGAGCGCCCAAGGTCTCGGCATCCCCGACATTGAAATCTTTATAGTTGTACGTCATACGTGTCTCCAGTGTTGTTGTTCAGTTATTCAGTCGTCCGTTTCCATGAATGACGGCAACGCTGCGAAGCGTTCCAGATGATGATCGACATCGCCGAACGTCGTCTCGATGATCGACAGCCGCTTGAACCAGTGCGCCGCCGGAAATTCGTTGGTCATGCCCATGCCGCCGTGCCATTGAGTCGCCTGCTGGCCGACGAAACGCGCGGCCTGACCGACGCGTGCCTTCGCGGCCGATACGGCTTTCGCACGCGTGGACGGATCGTCATTCGCATAACGCGCGGCGGCCAGATACGTGATCGATCGCGCCTGCTCCGCATGAATGAGCATGTCGACCATGCGATGCTGCAGTGCCTGAAACTTTGCGATCGATACGCCGAACTGCTGACGCTCCTTCGTGTACTCGACGGTCGCGCGATTGAGTGCATCGAGCGCGCCGGTCGCTTCCGCGCATAGCAGGAGCGTCGCGTAATCCGCGATATGTTCGAGCGTCGCCCCGCGCCGGTGTCGCGTCCGTCGAGACGCGTGGCGGGCGTTTCGTCGAGCGTGAGCGTCGCGGCGCGCTGACCGTCTGATCGTTCGGTATTCCTGGATGACACGCTCATCGCGCTCAGCCAGAAACAGCGCGATCTCGCCATCGATGCGCGCGGGCACGATCCAGTAGTCCGCCTGCGCGCCGCGCTGGACCATTTGACTTCGTGCCGCTCAATGTGAAGCGATCGGAATTTGCCGTTGCTATCGCCGTCGGTACGCAGATCGAAAAGATCGTAGCGCGCATGCGGCTCGTTAAACGCGCCCGACAAGCGAATCTCTCCACGCGCGGCGCGTTCGAGCAGCGTGTTCGCCGTATCGCTGCCCTCCGCCGCCACGAGCCGCAGCACCTCGATGCCGACCGCCGTTGCCCAGTACGGCTCGACGACCAGCGCGCGACCGAGTTCATACCACCACGAACATATCGACTGGACCGCCGTCGAAGCCGCCCTGTGCTTCCAGCACCGGCAGCGCTATCAATTCGATTTCGAGCGCGGAGACTTTCGCGGCGAACAACGGATCGTGCAGAAGCAGCTTGCCGCGTTTCGTGCGATTCAACGCGAAGCGTTTTAGAAAGCGCAGCTCGCGCTTCGAATTCCCCACACGCGCGATGCCGGTACGCTCGCTCGTGGCCGAGCAGATACTTCGCCACCGTCCAGCCGCGATTTTCTTCACCGACGAACGAGATTGGCGAGCGGCACCTTCATGTCATCGAAAAAAGACTTCATTGACTTCGTGATCCTCGTCGAGCGTGATGATCGGCCGCACGGTGACGCCCGGCGTGTTCATGTCGATGAGGAGAAACGAAATACCTTCCTGCTTCTTGGCTTGCATATCGGTGCGCACGAGGCAGAAGATCATGTCGGCGTGCTGGCCGAGGGTCGTCCAGGTCTTCTGGCCGTTGACGATGTAGTGATCGCCGTGGCGTTCGGCGCGCGCGCAGCGAGACGAGATCGGAACCGGAGCCGGGTTCGGAGTAGCCCTGACACCACCAGTAGGTGCCATCGAGGATGCGCGGCAGGAAATAGGACTTTTGCGCCTCCGAGCCGTATTTCGATCAGCACGGGCGCGACCATCGATACGCCGAAGGGCAGCACCATCGGCACGCCGGCGCGGGCGCACTCCTCGTCCCAGATATGCCGTTGCGCCCCAACCGGGGCCGCCGTATTCCTTAGGCCAGGCGCCGACCATCCGCGCACCGAGCAGCCTATGCCAGCTCGCGAAATCCTCCCGGGAAAGACGTTTGTGATGGAAAACTTTGTCGCGCAGTGCGCGCGGCAGACTGGCTTCGAGCCAGGCGCGGACGTCGGCCCGAAAGGCGTCGTCCGCTGGAGAATAATCGAGGTTCATGCGCGGCGTCTCCTCTATATGATCCACAGCTCATGACCCGCGCCGAAGCTATGAGAGACGCCGCTCGACAACTTACTGCAGCGGCTCCTTCAGTGCGGCCGAAACAGGCAACGGCATTACTTCGATTCCTTCTTTCCAGCAAGGCGTGCGCGTCTTCGGGCGTGGTGACGCCGCGAATGCTGCGCGACTGCGCTTCGTTATAGCGGATGCGCCGCGCCTCTTCGGCAAAATTCTCGCTGACGTTTTCGGTCTTTTCGATCAACTCACGCATGAATTGCAGTGCGCGGGCCTGAAGAGCGCTGGTGCGTCGGCTGTGGCTGCTCTACCGCTGCTGCTTGCGCCTGTGCATCGCCGCGTGCCGACGTCAGATTCAGACGCGGCGCCGACGGCATGCGGCTCACGTCGGTCGCCGAGCACACTGGGCACACGGCCAGCTTGCGCGACAACTGCGACTCGAACTCCTCCATCGAGGCAAACCAGCCTTCGAAGCGGTGTTCGCGTGCAGGCACTTTAAATCGAGGACCTTCATGCTGATGAGCTTTCTTTGAGTTTATCTCAACATAGCGTGTTTCGGACGATCGTTCGTAAATTCCCGAAACAGCCGTCTTCGAGGCGAATCAGTCATTCTAGTAGGTCGGAGCGCGTACTGCGTCATAGAGCAAACTATGCTGGTAGCTTGCCTCTCGCGATCTTTTCGACGCGCTCCGCGAGTTCGAGCAGATCACTCGCTGTCTTCGCCGACAGAGGCGGCGCGGGACTCTTGTAGAGCTTGTCGTTTCGCGTCTGATTAGCGTAGCTGATTTCCGAACGATCGTCGGGATCGAGCTCCAGAAAGGCGTACATCAGTGAAAGCGCCTGCGATCGATGCCCTTCCCTGTTGCCGGGCGCGAGACCATGAACATGGAGAATGCCGACTGCGAGCGCGTGCAACGCTTCATACGCGAGCGTGTATCGGGCGATCGGCGCACGCGGCCTGAATTGTTCTTGCGAAACAGGATCGCCTGCACGTCCTCGTAGACCGTCTGGCGTATGTATGCCGCCCTGAGCGCGTCGGAAAAGGCGCTAGTGCAGTGCGTCATTGAATTAGCCCCATATCTATGTTTAGACACGGGTCATGGGCAAAATGAATCTGCCCGATACCGAACGCGAGCAACTGCTGTCGGCGGTGCGCAGGCGAACG
>JAQFVJ010000299.1 GCA_029439525.1 Caballeronia sp. BR6202001591004 | reverse complement strand
AGAAAGCGCCCCGAGCAGCGCGCGATGAAGCGCGAGGCGCAAGCCAGTGTACGCATGATGCTGTCGCGCGATTCGCCGTCCTCGAGCATCAGGATTAACTTCGCGCGTCGTAGGTCCGCCGCCCGCACCGTTCGCCTGCGCACCACCGACAGCAGTTGCTCGCGTTCGGTATCGGGCAGATTCATTTGGCAGGGAGCACTATTTTACCTCAATTCAGGAACCAAATTGATGCCGAAATTCGACTCCATGATTGGGAGTCAGACAAGCGGTCGCTGGAACCTCGTATCAATGCGTTTGAGGCGGCATTCTTCAGCCCTGCTGATTCAGCTATCAAATCACCGCTGACAGAGAGTCAAACGGTCTCGATACGAGAAGAAAGCATCCGGCGTGCGTGGACGAGCCTCTTCCGTCCTCGGCCTCCGAATGTCGCGGACGAGATTCTCCACAACTGCCTCCAAGGCGATGCTCGCAGTGTCACACTTGCGTTTCTGGACTCGATCGAGCACAGTAAGAAAGACGTAGAGGAACTTCTAAGAGAGCAGGAGGAACTGAATCGCCTTGTAGTGGAACTCGGCCGAAAGATCGACAAGCTTGAAGGTCTCGACCGGGATGGAACGCTCAACGCACTGAAGCAAAGAGTTGACGATCTAAAAATCCTACCCGACAGACTTGCGGAATCCCTTGCTTAAAATCAGCGAAAGCAAGGTGCGTTGGAAACAAACATCCGCAATGACACGACGACTTATGAACGGGAATGCCAGAGGCTTGATTATTCCAGTCCAGATCGAAAAATCTTCAAGAGTGCGATTTGTGATCAACGAAGTCATACCTAAATTGCTTCCATTGAAAGTGAAAGAACTCGCAGAGGAGATGACTAAGGTTTATAAAGCACTTGCCATAAGGACATCGTTGATCGGATCGACATACGAGACGACGGGGCCACACGTCTTCTGGATCGACTGGAAACGAAATTGTGGCCGATCATTCCGCTGGAGAGAATCAGATTTTCGCAACTAGCTTGATCGCAGGCCTAGCGCGCATCCGGCGTGGCGACGCTGTTCGTCGTGGATACGCCCCTGGGTCGATTGGACACTAAGCACCGTGAAAATATACTTAACTTCTGGACGAGCGACACTAAACGTCAAGTAATTCTTCTATCGCAAAACGAGGAAATCGACTACTGACTCTTCAAGCGGATTGAGCATCGAGTTTGCAAATCGTACTTGCTCGAGCACATCAATGTCGGAAACGGCATCGGTCGAACTACGGCTACGGAGAACGCACACTTTTCGGGAGCTCATACATGATGGACATCGCTATCGAGCAAGTTCTGACGGCTCGTTACCGCACGAGCGCGGAGGGAGATCGTCACACAAATATTCTGAGAGAAGGACTCGCGTTGTCGACTCAAGCGGCGACAGCCCGACTGGCCATCGGGAGATCGCTTTCGGTCCGCGACTCGAAACTAGACGCTGGGAACATCGCATCAATTGATGCAAAGTGCCGCGACGTGCAGGGGCAAACATTGTTTGGCGTCGGCGAGGTTGCGGCGTGGATTGGGCTCATCGTCACTCACAGCCAACTCTACGGAAACCCAATTCAATTATTCGATGACTTCAGAAACGCAGTGCGCTTCCATTGGCACTGCGGCGCGCATTTTCTAAGCATCGACTGGAAAGAAAACGATGAAAACTATGACCGCTTCGTACAATTCCTGATTACTCGACGAACCGCATTGCCGGATGAACTGTATCGCACTTCGTCTGGCTCTAAGTAACCGTCATTCGATTCAAACAGGGATTCCATTGACCAATGCGATGTCGTAAGGGCGCTGTCCGATCTCGGCATAGCTGCCGAAGACAGAGGGCAGAGAATGGGACCGCGAATTACACGACATCAAGTCGGGCTAGTCGATGTACGCCAATTCGAGCATCTCAAGAGAAGTTTGGCTCACCTCGCACTCAGCCTCGGCCTGCACGACTCCATTCCAAGCGCGTCTCCTTGGGGAAGGAAGCAAGAAGCGTGTTGATTGACATCCCAAGGCATCGAGATCAATGGACGCCGATCAACTTCGCCAACCTTGAAAAATGGAATAAAGGCTGCAAACATTCTTCCAGTGGACTGCCTAGTGTTCCGTTGGCTTGGACGTTAAGGGGTCAAACGTATCATTCGACCTGACAGCGACACTCATCTATTAATTGATAGGCGGAACAACCGGCTCGGGCAAGAGCGTGTGCGTTCATTCGTTGATCCTTTCGTTACTTCTTCGCCAGTCGCCTGAGAGCATTCAATTGGCCATGGTCGACCCCAAGCAGGTTGAGTTCGCAGCTTATGCGAATCTCGGTGAATACCTATTTGGCGTAACCGTTTTTCTGAGGTACCCGGTGCATTAAAGCTATTTCAACGCTTGGCTGCAGAGATGGAATCGCGCTTCACCATTCTTAAGGGTTTGGGCGTGTCTAATTTCCGGCGCGAGATCCAAGGACACGCGCTTGCCCTACATCGTCGTATTCGTCGAGGAGCTTGCAGACCTAGTTCTTCAAAGCAAGCAGGTTGAACCGCTTATCGTGCGACTTGCGCAGAAGGCTCGGGCGGCCGGCATCCACCCTGGTGCTAGCGACACAGCGCCCAGACGCTAAAATGTTTTCCGGACTAATTCGTAGCAATATTTCCGCGAGAATCGCCTTAAAAGTCCTTAAAGCGGCAGAATCAAACATCATCTTGGATGAAGGTGGCGTGGGCTTACTAATGAGCGCCGGCGACATGCTCGTCAAGCTTCCCGGTGATCCGCCGCTTCGGTCGCACGGCCCGCTGATTTTGCGCGAGGACATTGATTCCGTTGTGGTTAAACTCGCCTAACGGATTACGGGAAGGGGGACGACACCCAGATCACGCTCCACTTTTCAGATTACGCGACGCCGCAAAAGGACGTCGCGTAATCAACGAGTCATCGCATTAACTTTGAGGCAATTGAAAGGCTTACGGTTGCTCAACCCTTCTTCTTATAAGCTACGCAATCCACCTCAACCTTGCAGTGGATCACCATCGACGATACCATACACACCCTCGCGCCGGCGGATTCGCGCCGAAGTACTTCCTTGAACACCTTGTTGAACGACGCGAAGTCACGCGAATCGTCCAGCCACACACCCGCAGCGCACGAGATGTTCCGTGCCGTAACCCGCTTCCTTTAAAATCGCGAGCACGTTCTGAATCGCCTTGTGCGATTGTTCGGCGATGCCGCCGTTGATCACCTCGCCGTTTTCCATCGGCGTCTGGCCCGACACGAACAGCCAGCCATCCGCTTCGGCCCCGCGCGAACGGCATATGCGCGCCACCCTGTCCCTTGCCACCTTCCACGCCATAACGCTTCATCTTTCTGACTCTTTTTCCAAAAACGGCACAGGCCAATAAGGCTTAAAACGCGCCTGCGCATCCAGTTTCGATGTCGCACCGCGCGCCACGACCCCGCGCGCCGGCTGGTCACGGGCGCGCAATACGTCAATACGCCGTTCACCCACACCGCGTCGCTGCCATCCGCCGCCTGCTGAGGTTTCGCGAACGTCGCGGCATCGCGCACGCGCTCCGGATCGAACACCACCAGAGATCCGCGTAATTACCCACTTTCACCTCGCCGCGCTCGCTCAAGCCGAAGCGTTGCGCCGACAGACGCGTCAGCTTCCTCGAGCGGCAGCAGCGCCGTATCGCGCGCATAGTGACCGAGCACGCGCGGAAACGCGCCCCACAAGCGCGGATGCGGCAGCTCGGCAAACCATCGGAGCCGACCATCGTCGCGGGATGCGAAGAGGATGCGCCGCACGTCGTCCTCCGAGAGAGACATGTTGTGATACACTGCGCTCGCAGGCTGTAGACGCTTGGCCGCTTCCTACTGGCTGACTTGCCATTTGTCGGCGACTTCGCGGATCAGCTTGCTGGCCATCTAGGGATGCGGCGTCGACCACGTGATCGTGATGTCGATATCGGCCGTAACCTGCTTCAGATCGAGCGTCGACGAACCGGTTGTACGGATAGCAGTCGCAGCCGACGGGCTATCCGTTGCGCACGCTTTTGAGCGACTTCAACACTTCCGTGCTCCGCACCCAGTTCGACGGCCCCGCGCACTTCAGATGCGAAATCACCACCGGCGCGTGCGCATGCCGACCGACACCATAGGGCTCATTAATCGCGTCGAGGATCGCGTCGAATTCGGCGCGCATGTGCGTCGTGTAAAGCGCGCCGGCTTTCGCGAGCGGCTCGGCCAGCTCCTGCACTTCCACGGGCGGCGAATTGAACGCCGAGCCATACGCCAGTCCGCTCGACAAACCGAGCGCGCCCGTTATCCAGCGCTTCTTCGAGCTGCGCGCGCATGCCCGCGACTTCATCGGCGGAAGCGGCGCGGTCCAGGCGATCCATGTGATTATTGCGCAGCGCCGTGTGTCCGATCAGCGCGCCAACATTCACCGCCGGTTGCGCCGCGTTCACCGCATCGACATCCGCGGCGAAGGTCAGATATTTGAACGCATCAGCGTCGCCAGCAGGTTCATCGGATCGGGCGGCGCGCCTTTGAGTGTCACCGGCGACGCGCTGATGCCGCAATTGCCGACGATCACCGTCGTCACGCCCTGCGTAATCTTCGGCATCATCTTCGGCAAGCAAATGACGTGCGTGTCGACATCGATTAAACCGGGCGCAAGCACCTTGCCCTGCGCATCGAACCGTCGTCGGCAGTCCACGCGGACAAGCCACCCGTCGCCGCGATGGCGACGATACGCCCGTGCCGTCGATCAGTCGCGCGCCGACGATCAGTGTGTGTCAGCCCGTTGCGACTCCATGATCTCCCAGAGGTTGTCGCTCGCCGCCGCCGCGATGCGCATCGAGCGCATGCTTACCGCGACGCAGGAGCTCGCGGTTGTGATTGGCCTGCTTCACCGCGAGTTCGGTGACGTGTAGATCGAGCGCCATCATCATCGCGTAGCGCGACGACGGCTTGTAGATGGAAATCCGTTTCCCTCGCGATGACCGAAATGAGCCAGTCCGCGAGCTTGCCGAGCGGCGATTCGCGCGCGAGACCGCAACTTTCCAGCATTTCCGGAACCTGCCCCGTCACCGACAGCGCGACAAAGTCGACGCCACCATGCGCTGCAACAGCCCGTCTTGA
>JAQFVJ010000298.1 GCA_029439525.1 Caballeronia sp. BR6202001591004 | reverse complement strand
GCGAGCAGCATTTCCTCCAGTTCCCCCCCCCCCGGCGAGCGCACCAGCACGGAAAAGCGCACCGCTCCCGAAAACGGCTGATCGCCTCGCTGATGCGCGCATTCGCGCTGACTGGCGTGTTGCCGATGATGCCGAGCGTTAAACGTGCCGACAAGTTTCTTGCCGACATCGCGTGCGGTCGAATCGAAGGTTTCGACGGCGGCGAGCAGCGTCCTGCATGCCTCGACGAATACTCGCCGCGAGAGGTGAGCGCGAAGCCACTGTGTCCGCGTTCGCAGAGGCGGTAGCCCAGACGCGCTTCGAGCGTCGCCAGTTGCGTGCTGATGGTCGATTGCCCGACGTTGAGCGTGGCCTGCGCGGACGACACGCCGCCCGCATCGACGATGGCGAGAAACACACGAATGAGCCGCAGGTCCAGGTCGGAAAGAGTAGTGAACATGGCGCGCGTCGATACATCGATAAATATCACAATGTGAGGTTGATCTCGTCGCTATTTTAACTTTGTGGAATCGGCGCTAATACCGGTCAAATCGGTCATCAGGAGATCATCATTGACTGCCATGAATACATCAGCCCTTTTCGAGCCCGCCGAGCATTTCAATTCGCATTTCGCCGATCATCGCGCGGGGATCCGCAGCCGCTATCGGGCAACCAGATGTCGCGTTGCGGTGGCATTGCGACGATGATGCGCCTGCCTTATGTCGCGTCCGCCGTGGGGCTGGGCGCGTGCTTCGTCGGCGTGACGTTCGACCTCGGCACGTCCAATCGCACGGGCACGGGCTTCGGGCTGTGTCAGGTGCGGGCGAGTCGGTGCTGCTGCGGCTGGCCATACAAACATGAACATGGCGCCGCGCGACGCTGATGGACGAAGTGTGCGCGCAGATGGGCGACGGGGCGGTTACTTCACGTTCGATATCGACGGCATCGATCTGGCGTTTGCGCCGGGGACGGGGACGCCGGAGATCGCGGGACTGACAGTGCCGCAGGCGCTCGAGATCATTCGTGGCGCGTGGGGCTTGAATATCGTCGGGGCGGATGTGGTGGAAGTCGCGCCGCCATATGACCCGTTCGAGACGACGGCGTTGCTCGGCGCGAATCTGGCATTCGAGTTGTTGTGTGTGTTGCCGGGGGTGGAACGGCGGGGGGTTGTCCACAGTTTCTGTTGACCACCCTTTTGAAAAGGCACTGGTAACTGCGCTAAATGCTTGCGCGGAAAGGGATAGAGACACACGATTCGATGCGTATCGTCGAGCCTGGTGCGCGCTTATCCCAAGCGAACGTGCACAAGCATATGGATATCCTGAGCATCCGCGCTGCAACGCATTGATGCACAACGCAATTCCTGCGGTGCGCGGAAAATGCCCGCCATCATCAAGACGCCAGCGCTTCCTTGCGCGTCGGGACCAGCAACAGATAGCCTACGCTACCGAGCGCAAGCGAAGGCAACGTCGCGCCGAGATTCGGCAGCCACTGATTGATCGCGTGATACGCGGCGATGCCGATCGCCCACGCGACGAACGCGCTCACGTGCCAGCTACCCGAATAGCCATAGCGGCCGTTCACATCACCAAGCGCATCAGCATCGATGCGGCGCTTGCGCACGATGAAGTGATCCGATAGCATCATAACGAACAGCGGCGCAAACACCGAACCGATCAGCAGCAGAAAGTTCCGATACTTGCCCATCGCAACCACCAGTGCGACCAGTGTGCAGAGCGCGCCGAACGCGGCCGACAGCATCGGCACGCTGGCGCGCGCCCACAGCGTGCCGGTCGGTCGATACAGCAGCGGAGTGGATGTCCGCGAACGCGTTGTTGATTTCATCGATCAGAATCAGCTGCAGCGCAATACCGCCACCTGGCTGCGCGAGCGCCATGGTCAGCAATGTATCGCCGCCGCCCGCAGCCAGCCCATACACCACGCCCAGCGCATAGAACCAAAGATTCGCGATTCAGTAGCCCAACAGCGTGCCGCGGAACGTGCTGCCCGCGCTGCGCCCGAAGCGCGTGTAATCTGCGATCAGCGGCAGCCACGATAGCGGCATCGCCACCCGCGCCGAACGACATTTCGCCATTGCCGGGACGCACCATCAGTGCGCCGAGGTTCTCTTCCATGTCAGCCAGCCCGCGCCCGCGAGCAGCAGCCAGATGCCCCACGTGCGCAGAAAGCGCCGCACGAACGACAGCGGGCCCGTCACCGCGAGCAGTGCCGCGAGAATGCGGAACAGCAGCGTCCAGACGAGTGTCGGCCTGAGCGACGACATGCCTGCAGCCCCGTGTCTGTGCCGACGACGCCCGCGAGCGACAGCAGCACGACGCCGATGACCGTGCCGATCGCGATCGCCATCAGCGCATGCGGCAGCGGCAGCCCCGGCACGAGCAGGGCGCCCGCCTGCGCGACCAGGAGGCCGATGCCGAGCGAGAACCACAGCGCGAAGGCGTCACTCGTGGCGAAGGCGCGCCGGTGAGCCGGCACGGGCGTGAGCGGGACGTAATTGTCCAAATCGCCGATTGTCTCTTGCTGCATGGTTTGCGTCCCTATATGGTTTTGATGAGTCATGCGCCCGCGATTCACTTCGAACGCGCATCATGACTTTCATAGTAACCGATTGGCGCGGCGCGATACCTCGTCCGAATGGCTGATGTCTGCGCGCATCGCGAAAGGGCAAGATTATCGCTGTTCGAAGCCACTGCTCAAACGCATTCATCGCGCACTCGTTACGCTCGACAATCCATGTTCGAAGAAAACCGTGGCAACGTTCCGCTCGCGGAACACCTGCGTCCCTGTACCATCGACGATGTGGTCGGCCAGAAGCATTTGCTCGGCCCGGCCAAGCCGCTGCGCGTCGCGTTTGAATCGGGCGAGGCGCATTCAATGATCCTTTGGGGTCCGCCCGGCGTCGGCAAGACCACGCTCGCGCGCCTGATGGCCGACGCCTTCCACGCCCAGTTCATTTCGCTGTCAGCGATGCTCTCGGGCGTGAAGGATATCCGCGAGGCGGTCGAGACGGCGCAGATTCATCGTGCGAACGGACATCAGACGCTCGTGTTCGTCGACGAGGTGCATCGCTTCAACAAAAGCCAGCAGGATGCGTTCTTGCCGCACGTCGAGTCAGGGCTGTTCGTGTTCGTCGGCGCGACGACCGAGAATCCGTCTTTCGAAGTGAACAACGCGTTGCTCTCGCGCGCGGCGGTCTATGTGCTCAAGAGCCTCGATGCCAACGAGCTGAAGGAACTGCTCGGGCGTGCGAGCGCCGAACTCGGCGGTCTGACTTTCACCGACGAAGCCCGCGATGCGCTGATCGGTTCCGCCGATGGCGACGGCCGCAAGTTGCTGAACAATCTGGAAATCGTCGCGCGCGCGGCGGCGCAGCAAAAGCAGACCGAAATCGACGGCGCGTTGCTAGGCAGCGCGCTCGCGGAAAACCTGCGGCGCTTCGACAAGGGCGGCGACGCGTTCTACGACCAGATCAGCGCACTGCACAAATCCGTGCGCGGCAGCAATCCGGACGGCGCCCTCTACTGGTTCTGCCGTATGCTCGACGGCGGTGCTGATCCGCCCTATCTCGCGCGGCGCATCGTGCGCATGGCGTGGGAGGACATCGGGCTGGCCGATCCGCGCGGCGCGCGCATCGCACTCGACGCCGCCGAAACTTACGAGCGGCTCGGCTCGCCGGAAGGCGAACTCGCGCTCGGACAAGCGCTGATCTATCTGGCCGTCGCGCCGAAATCGAACGCCGGCTACAACGCGTACAAGGAGGCGCGGCGCTTTGTCGGCAAGGATCAGTCGCGCGGGGTGCCGGTGCATCTGCGCAACGCGCCGACCAAGCTGATGAAGGAACTCGGCTATGGCCACGAATACCGCTATGCGCACGACGAACCCGACGCCTACGCCGCCGGCGAAACCTATCTGCCGGACGGCGTGCGCGATCCGCGCTGGTATCAGCCGACGCCGCGCGGGCTGGAGGGCAAGATCGGCGAGAAACTCGCGCGGCTCGCGGAACTCGACGATGCCTGGCGACGCGAGCATCGCGACGAGAAGAAACGCTGAGGTTTCGTTTCGCTGTCGTGCGCCGATTGTTTCATGCCGCGCACGCATTTGTATGTGTCGGATGCGTGCCGCCGTGAACTAGACTCGTCCATTGGCGCGGCGCTGACTCCAGCCGAATCGTCCGACAGCCGTGCGCTAGAATCGCCCCCTCCGAATAATACTTAACAACGCAGCCCCCGACATGCTCAACATTCAACACCTCCGCAAAGACCTGGACGGCGTCGCGAAGCGCCTCGCCGATCGAGGTTTCACGCTCGACGTCGCCGCCTTCGCCGCGCTCGAATCCGAGCGTCGCGAAATCCAGACCCGCACCGAAGAATTGGAGGCGCGCCGCAACAGCCTGTCGAAGCAGATCGGCGCGATGAAAGGCCGCGGCGAGGACACGTCGGCGGTGATGGCGGAAGTGGGCGGCATCGGCGATACGATGAAGGAATCTGCCGCGAAACTGGACGATATTCAGAAACGTCTGTCTGATCTGATGCTGACCGTGCCGAACCTGCCGCACGAAAGCTTGCCTGTTGGCAAAGACGAGACTCAGAACGTCGAAGTGCGGCGCTGGGGCGCGCCGCGCGCGTTCGATTTCGAGATCAAGGATCACGTCGATGTTGGCGCGCCGCTCGGCCTCGACTTCGAAACGGGCGCAAAGTTGTCAGGCGCGCGCTTCACGGTGCTGCGCGGGCCGATCGCGCGGCTGCATCGCGCGCTTGGGCAGTTCATGATCGACACGCACACGGAACAGCACGGTTACACCGAGGCGTACACGCCGTATATCGTCAATCCGGAGATTCTGTTCGGCACGGGCCAGTTGCCGAAATTCGCGGACGACATGTTCCGCGTCAAAAAGGGCGGCGACGAGAACACGGTGACGCAGTACCTCATCTCGACGTCCGAAATCTCGCTGACCAACACCGTGCGCGACAGCATCCTCGAGGCGGACACGCTGCCGGTGAAGCTCACCGCGCATTCGCCGTGCTTCCGCTCGGAAGCCGGTTCGTACGGACGCGACACGCGCGGCCTGATTCGCCAGCATCAGTTTGACAAGGTCGAGATGGTGCAGGTCACGTCGCCGGAACAATCGTACGCTGCGCTCGACGAAATGGTGGGCCAAGCGGAAACGATCCTGCAAAAGCTCGAGTTGCCGTATCGCGTCATCACGCTGTGCACGGGCGACATGGGCTTTTCTGCCGCGAAGACGTTCGATCTCGAAGTGTGGCTGCCGGCGCAGAACACGTACCGCGAGATTTCGAGCTGCTCGAACACCGAGGCATTCCAGGCGCGTCGCATGCAGGCGCGCTTCCGCAACGCGCAGGGCAAGCCCGAGTTCGTGCACACGCTGAATGGCTCAGGACTCGCGGTCGGGCGCACGCTCGTCGCGGTGCTGGAGAACTTCCAGAACGCGGACGGCTCGGTGACGATTCCGGCGGTGTTGCGTCCCTACATGCGGGGCGCGGAGCGCATCGAGGCGAAAGCGTGATGATTATGTGCGAAAAAAATTGCGCAAAGGGGCTTGGAAAGCTCTGACGAGTACGATATAATTTTCTTTTTAGTACGACCAGCTTGACGAAGGGTGAAAGGGCAGACGGAGAGGTGGCAGAGTGGTCGAATGTACCTGACTCGAAATCAGGCGTACGGTTTTCCCGTACCGTGGGTTCGAATCCCACCCTCTCCGCCAAGTTATGAACCCCTGCAAGTCACAAGGCTTGCAGGGGGGGGGGGGCTTGTGTGCCCAGCATGGACGCAATCTTGTAGGTGCAAGTTCTACCATGAGTTGAACAGAGCGAATGAAGCGAAGCGCAACTGCGAGAGGGTGACCAAAAT
>JAQFVJ010000297.1 GCA_029439525.1 Caballeronia sp. BR6202001591004 | reverse complement strand
AGTTGCCGGGGGGCTGCCCATGCGCCCACCCATGCGGCATCTGGCAGAGATGCTAACCCGCGTTGAACACCCCACGTCAGGCCAGCCTCCGCCTCACAGAAAATCATACTGATTTACCTTATCACGCTTGCAGGTCGAGGCGGCGGAATGGTTCGCCGAACAGCCGCTCGACGACGAGTCACGCGGCCTAACGGAATCATCAGGGTCGGCGTGCCAGACACCTCTATTTCGTAAGGAATTCGGATGAAAAATAGGATTGCAAGAATCTCGGCGTGCGTCGGGGCGGCGGTCGCGCTCTCGGCGGAGGCTTATCCGCTGATGGCATCCGCCACGCTCAAGCCGGACGATGCCGCGCCGGACTTCGATGCGCAAGCGTCGCTGGGCGGCAATGTCTACGACTACAAGCTCGCCGATGCGCTGAAGAAAGGCCCCGTCGTGCTGTACTTCTATCCGGCGGCGTTCACCAAGGGTTGCACGATCGAGGCGCATAAATTCGCCGAAGCCGTCGATCAGTACACAAGGCCGAAGGCGCGACGGTGATCGGCGTGTCGCACGACAACATCGACACGCTGAAGAAGTTTTCCGTGGGCGAATGCCGCAGCAAATTCCCGGTCGCGGCGGATGCGGACTCGAAGATCATCAAGTCCTACGACGCCTCAATGCCGATGAAGGCATCGATGGCCAATCGCGTGTCATATATGTGATCGCGCCGGACGGCAAAATCATCTACGAATACACGAGCCTGTCGCCGGACTAGCACGTTGCAAACCCGCTGCAGGCCCTGCGTGACTGGAACGCGAAGCACAAGGCGCAGTAATTTTTCCTCGTTCACCCGTGCGTAAAGATGCCGATCGTTGTTGTATTCATCGTATTAGGATTGCTGATTTATGGCGCGTGGTGGTCGTTCGTCACGATCGAGGCGCACTTCGGGCTGGACGTGGCGATCGGCGTGGCGATGGTCGTGCTGGCAATCATCGCGGCGGACGTGATGCGCTGGCTCGCCAGCTATCGCGAGATCGCGCCGAAAGGGCAGGACGGCAACAGGACGCACGAACTGAAGCGTGACTGGGGCGGCGTGCGCGTGGCGGCGGACAAGCGTCTGTGCGACGTGCGCGTGAAGGACGAAACCGGCAGCTATGCTATATCTTCGCGGATATGCCGCGCGGCACGCGCCACGGAAGCGGGCGGCGCGTGGCAAGTTCTGCTCGACGTGAAGGACGCCAAGCGCGGCGAATGGACCTTGCCGATGCAGGACCGCGGCGAGGCGCATAAGTGGGCGCGCATCCTCACCCTTGCGACGCGGGAAAAGCAGCCCTATTCCGCGTGATAGTCCATGTCGCCGCGCACCTTGCCGCGAAACACCCAGTACGACCAGATCACATAGATCACGATGACGGGCAGCAGGAACATCGTGCCGATCAACAGAAACTGGTGCGACAGCGGCGCGGCGAACGCGTCCCACAGCGTCACCGACGGCGGCACGATGAACTGCCACAGGCTGATGAGCAAAATGAACGCGAGCACGCCGAACAGCGCGTAATGTGCCATCCTGCGCGACCACTGCTGCAAGTCGCCTTCGGTTTTGAGCACGAGCCACGTCGCGCCCTGCAGCGTATAGCCGAAAATCAGCCCGATACCCACCAGCAGCGGAAACGGTGCGACCCAGCTCCAGCTCGTGCCGATGTACTCGCGTCCCTGAATCGGAAAGCCCTGAATGAGAACATGCCGAGCACGCATCCTTGCGCGAAGGTCGCGATCAGCGAACCGACGCCGAACGCGCCGTCCCACAGCCATTTGCGCGCGCCGATCACCTCGCGGAATTCGAACGCCACGCCGCGAAAGATCAGCCTGAACAGCATGAACAGAATCGTAAAATAAACGGCCGGAACGATGATCGCGAAGGCGAACGGAAACACCGCGAACAGCCCGCCGCCGAGCACCAGCCACGTCTCGTTGAAGTCCCAGACGGGCGCGACGGAGTTGATCATCAGGTTGCGTTCGCCGGAATCGCGGCGCAGCAGAAACAGCATGCCGACGCCGAGGTCGAAACCGTCGAGCAGCACGTACATGAAAACGGCCAGCGCGAGAATGGCGGCCCACAAAGGCACGAGATCGAGCATCGCTTGGCTCCTTTTGCTTATGAACGTGGGGCGGGCCGATATCGTCGCTGCGCGCCACGGCAACGCCGCCTTTCGCGGATGCCGAGGACAGCGGCCGCGCGCGATCTCGGGTCCAGTTGATTACTCTCATGCGCGTGCGAGACCTCCGCGGGACCGACGCGCACGATCCGCCGCAGCAGAATGAAACCCGCGCCGAAGATCACGAGATAGGCGAGCATGTACAGCAGCTACGAGAGGCCGACGTCGGCGGCGGTGAGCGAGGGCGTCACCGAATCTTTCGTGCGCAGCAGACCGTAGACCGTCCACGGCCGACGGCCCGCTTCGGTGGTCGTCCAGCCGGCCAGCACGGCGATAAAACCGAGCGGCATGCACCACGTCGCGGCCCGCAGCCAGCGCGTGCTGGTTTCCAGCTTGCCGCGCGCGAAAGGCATGGTGCCCGACAGTACGAGCACGAACATCAGCAGCGCGACGCCGACCATGATGTGGAACGCGAAGAACACCACTGCGACATGCGGACGGTCCTCTCGCGGAAAGTCCTTCAGTCCCTTTCACATAGCCGTTGGGATCGTGCGTAAGGTAGAGGCTGCCCAGCACCGAAATCGAAATTTCGAAGTGGTTGCGCTCTTCTTCCTGATCGGGAATGGAAAAGATGTTGGCCGGAATGCGCGTGCCCGATTCCCACAGGCCTTCCATCGCAGCGAGCTTGGCGGGCTGATGCTCGAACGTGTTGATGCCGTGCGCATCGCCGATCACCATCTGGATCGGCACCATGATGATGAGGAAGATCAGCGACATCTTCAGCATCACGCGGCTTTCCTCCTGCGCGCGCTTTTGCAGCGTATAGAGCACGCCGACACCGAGAATGACAAATGCCGCCGTCGTCACGAGAAACGCGCTCACCGTATGGTCGAGCCGATACGGAAACGACGGCGTGAAGATCGCACCGAAGAAGCTGGTCACTTCGAAGCGGCCGTCCGGCAGACGCGTGAAGCCTCGCGGCGTCTGCATCCAGCTATTGACCGTGAGAATTCAGAACGACGAGATGATGGTGCCCGCCGCGACGAAGATTGCCGACATCACGTGCGTCCATTGCGGCACGAGCTTGCGGCCAAACAACAGCACGCCCAGAAACACCGATTCGAGGAAGAACGCGGTTAGCACTTCGTAGCCCATCAGCGGGCTGACGACGTTGGCGGTTATGTCGGCGTAGCGGCTCCAGTTGGTGCCGAACTGGATGGTGCCGAATGGAACGGCATCACAATGCCCGATACCACGCCCATGCCGAACGACACCGCGAAAATCTTCAGCCAAAAGGCCGACAGCCGGCGGAAGACATCGCGTTTGGTGATCCACCAGTTGAATTCGAGCGTGGCGATGAAGCACGACAGCTCGACCG
Source organism: Caballeronia sp. BR6202001591004 (assembly GCA_029439525.1). GTDB lineage: Bacteria > Pseudomonadota > Gammaproteobacteria > Burkholderiales > Burkholderiaceae > Caballeronia. Next base: position 1,814 of record JAQFVJ010000297.1, on the reverse strand, counting down.
TGAAGGCCGGTAGCAGAATATGAAAGGCAGCAACGACCCACGCTAACTGAAAGCGGGAGAGAAGGACCGCATCGACATCCATGAACGCTCCTTTGCTTTGTTCAGGGCTTCTGTTTCGACAGGGTGGAAACACCGCGTCGGGGCGTTTCACTTTATACACGGGTTTAATTGAAACAGCATGAATCGTGCTGCTTCGCAGCACATCGGTTTGTTAAAATTCGGGATTCTTTCTATCAATAATTGGCCACGCGGGCGACCGCGGGCGCGTCTTTTTCATCGGGGACGGCCCCATTTTTCCCAAAGGGGTGTATCGATGTCCTGGATTCTTCTTTTTATCGCCGGTCTTCTGGAAGTGGCGTGGGCAGCGGGACTCAAATCGTCGAAAGATTTTACAAGGCTCAGGCCGTCGGTGTTCACCATCGTCACGGCGCCTGGGCATTTTCATTCTTCTCGTGATGGCGATGAAGCAATTGCCACTCGGTACGGCTTATGCCGTCTGGACGGGCATCGGCGCGGTCGGCGCTCGTGTTCATGGGCGAGGCGGTGTCGGCGGCGCGGATCGTCAGCGCGGTGCTGATCGTCGCCGTGCTGATCGGCCTGAAGATTGTCGTCGGGGCATTGAAACGCCCGCCCGGCGCCATCGCCGCGATGTTGTTGTTTAGTTGTTGCTGAAAACGATCGTACGCCAGCGTACCAGGTACGGCATTCGCTGGCGCTATTGCTGCACCGCCCGCTTTTGCATGGATATAATGGTCTGAGGTCAAGGCGGTTTGGAGTGATTTGTCAATAGGCGCACTCTTTTTGTGCGTTTGATGGTGATTGCCGGTTGGAACACCTGATCAATGGCTGCTGCGCGGTTTCAGAATAACGTGCGGGCGGCGGTATCTTCGGTAAATGGCCGCACACAGCGACCGATCTCACCGGTGCAGCGCACGCCGGTAACTGGGGCATCAGGCGGCGGTAATGCTTGAATCACTTTCGCTCGCAGCAGGCCTGTCATGGGCGAGCGGTCTGCGCCACCGTGTTCGTGGCCGGGCTGTTCCAGCGTCTGGGGCTCATCCATCTGCCCGATACGCTCGCGGTGCTAAACTCGCCGTGGGTAATCAGTGTCGCGGCCGTGCTGGTGGTCGTCGAATTCCTCGCTGCAAGATTCCCGCTTTCGATTCCCTCTGGGACGCCATTCACACCTTCATCCGCATTCCGGCGGGCGCAGTGCTCGCGGCCGGTTCGCTCGGTTACGCCGATCACGCCATGCTGACCATCGCCGCGCTCGCGGGGTGGGACGCTAGCGGGTGCGTCGCATTTCGCGAAGGCAGGCACGCGCGCGCTCATCAATCTGTCGCCGGAACCAGTGTCGAACTGGGCGGCGTCCGCGACCGAGGATGTCGGCGCGCTGGCGGGCATCACGCTCTCGCTGTTCGTGCTGCTGCTCGTGTTTCTGGTCGGCGCGGGCTGGGCCTTGCCGCGCCTCGCGCGCGGCGGCGTGTCGCACATGGCCAAACAAATGTTGCCTATAATTCGGGCATGAACCGGCTGCGGAGCAAGCACGATTGAGCACGGCCGCTAAATCAGACCGACCCGCCGACCAGGCGGCCGATTCCGCTGCATTCAAGACAGGACATTCCCACCCGACGATCCGGCTCGGCTTCGCGCAGACCGTGCGTCAGGCGTGGTGCATGACTGCGCGTGACTGGCGCGCCGGCGAGCTGACGATGCTGCTGCTCGCGCTGGTGTTCGCGGTGGCGGCGCTGGCGCGCGTCGGTTTTCTCGCGGATCGCATGCGTCAGGGGCTGGCGCGCGACGGCCGCCAGATG
>JAQFVJ010000296.1 GCA_029439525.1 Caballeronia sp. BR6202001591004 | reverse complement strand
GCCGATAACGCCTGCCGGCGTGTTCAACATGGTTTTCGGCGAAGGGCACGGTCAGTTCGCGCCTGGCGTCGCATCCCGATGTCGACATGGTGTCGATCACCGAATCGACGCGCGCGGGCGTCGAGGTCGCGATGAGCGCCGCGCCGGGCGTCAAGCGGGTGACCCAAGGAACTCGGTGGCAAATCACCGCTCGTGGTGCTCGACGACGCTGACCTGCAGACAGCCGTCGCCACCGATGTCGTGCAATGCATGACGAATTCCGGGCAGATCTGCGTTGCGCCGACGCGCATGCTGATTCCGCGCGACCGTTATGAGCAGGCGGTGGCCATCGCGGCCGCAACCGCCAACGCGATCGCCGTCGGAGAGCCGTCCGATCCCGCGACGAAGATGGGGCCGATTTCCAATCGCGCCCAATACGAAAAGGTGCAGCGGATGATCGGCATCGGCATCGGCATCGACGAAAGCGCGCGCGTCGTAGCGGGCGGCCTGGGTCGTCCGAATGGCCTCGATCGCGGCTTCTACTCGAAGCCGACGATTCTCGCGGATGTCTGCAACGACATGGCCGTCGCCCGCGAGGAGACTTTCGGCCCGGTGCTGTGCTGATTCCCTACGACAACCTCTACGGTCTCGCCGGATATGTCGCCAGCGCCGATACCGTGCGCGGCGCGTAGCGTCACGCTTGCGGGTGGGCTCGGTGCGCATCAATGGCGCGATGCTCGACATCACCGTGCCATTCGGCGGCTACAAGACCTCGGGCAATGGTCGCAAATACGGCGCGGAAGGGCTGACCGAATTTCTCGAATGCAAGTCGATCGCGCTGAGCTGATTCGCACGTTCTGAAACGGCAAAAAAGCGATGGGACCGCTGACGGTCCCATCGCCCTTTTAACGCGACGTGCGCGCCTCAGAATGTCCACAGCGTCAGCGCATTTTCGACCGATGTCACGCGCCCGAGACGCTTAATGCCGCTTTCCCTGCCAGTTCGATCTGCGCCTGCTCCGGCACATCCTTCCAGCGTCACGGCGCCATTACGCGCTCGTACCGTGATGCCCATCGCGCGCAGCCTCTTCGTTTTCGACAGTGCCTGCACGACGTTTTTTCGCAATGCGCGGTCCGCCGATTTCGTTGCTTTCTTCGCTGCATCCTGTCCGCCCGCCGACGTCGCAACGGACGTGCTCGCGCTGCCCTGTGCGTGCGCCGCGAGCGTCGCAGTGGCGATCAGAGCCATGGCAGCAAGCTGGCAGATTCTGGTGGTTTTCAAGTGTGGTTTCTCCTGTTGTGCGCGCGGCGGGCCGCGTCGAAGTACTGCCCGCCGCTTCGCTTCATGCGACTTCGTTTCGGCGCGACATCAGAACCAGTGCGTCATGCCGAGCGCCACGAGCATCTGAGACGCATCGGTTCCCGTTACCGTCACGCCCGGCCAGCTCATCGTTGCCGTGCCGTTGTTCTTCATGTAGCCGGCGCGCATATAGAAGCTCGTGCGCTTCGAGATGCTGTGATCGACGCCCAGTTGCACGCCCTGCGTGTTGTCGTGCACACCTCGCACATTGCGCTGAATGCCCGGCGATCTCGATGGTGTCCGCCGGCGTCGCCTGAATCGTCGCGCCGTATTCCATTATGCTGTATGCTCGTCCCAGACCGAGCAACGCCGCGATCGAACTGGACGCCGCATCTTTGGGTCGGTGATATGCGTAGTTAAACTAAAGATACACGATACCGATGCGATAACCGAGCGCGCACGTGTAGTGTTCGGTGCCGGCAGGTTCAGCGTGGTCGGCAAAACCTTGATCGTCGCGATCCCCGGATGCTGATACTGATACGCAATCGCGGCATAAGTGCCGTAACCCGAGTAGGTCGCGGCGAGGTCCAGTGTGTTGTCCGCGGTTTGCGGTATCGGCTGCGTCACCGTTGCGGCAAGACCGTACAGCGCATAGAGCTGGAAGCCTGCGAGGCTGGGCGACTTGTAGAGCACCGAATTACTGGTGCGACCCGTGACGTATTGCGTGGCGAGCGTGTTGCGATCTACGGCGAGCACGCCGGCCGAAAGCGGCGAAAGCACTTCGTTGCCACGGAACGGATCCGTTGGATAGACCGGCCCATAACGTGGGCTGATAGTGCCGCCCGAATGTCAGCGTACCGTACTCGTCGTTGGTGAATCCGACCACGCCTGTCGATAAAACAGCGCGATGGTATCAGTGTACAATGAATCATTGTTGATATTATAGCCGTTCTCGATATCGAATACGGCCTTCGATCTGCCACCGAGATCCTCGCTCCCCTTCAATCCGAACAACGAACCTGTATTGCTGCCGCCCCGCCCGCTGCAAGCGCAAGCGCGGCCCCGAAAAATCCTTGCTTCATCGAACGCATGCATGTCTCCTCTATTTCTATACCAGTGCGCCGCATCCGACGGACGCGTCTCGTGCAAGCCGCTTCGAGCATGCACGCACCATCGAGTGGCAGTGTTGCAGCGCTCGAGCGTCCGCTACCTACCCCGAAGGGGTGGGCGCGGGAATACTCCGAGCGTCGCGAGTAGTGACATCGCGAATTCGTGGCCTGCGGAGCGCACGGTACAATGGTCCGTTCATTAGTTCGCCATCCAGATCATACCACGTTGCAGGCACCAGCCGGACGGCAAGGTGCACCAGACCATGCCGCAGTGTTCACCTCCGCCGGATAACGGCCAGCCAGATCGAAACACCACTGAGTCCGGCATTTCCTCGCGAATGATGGCACCCCGTCGCACGGCCCGGATCGTCGCCCGCGAGCGGCTTGTCACCCAACTGCTCGGCTCGCGCCGCAAACGCTGCTTCGTTCTGCAAGGACCGGCAGGCTGCGGCAAAACCACCACGCTCGTGGCCTGGCGCGTTGCGTTGCTGCCGCTCAGCTTCAACGTCGCCTGGCTCACGTTGACCGCTGAGGATAACGATCTTTCACACTTTCTCGATTGCCTCGTCGCATGCCTGGCGCAAGTCGATCCCGCCATCTGCCAGGAAGCCGCGTTGCTGGGCGGACGTGGCACGGACGACGAAGCCGCCGAGCGCACGGTCATCGCGCTCGTGCGCGGCATCACGCAATACGCGGGCGACCTCGTGCTCGTGCTGGAACTTGCATGCCGCTGACGAACGCGCGCGGCCACGCCGCCTTGCAGTGGCTGCTCGATTACGCGCCCGCCAACCTGTACATCGCGCTCGTATCGCGCGGCGCGATACCGATATCGATCGGGCGTCTGCGCGACCAGGGTCAGCTGCTCGAACTCGACATGCGCGATCTGCGTTTCACGAACGCCGAATCCGAAACGTTTCTTCGCGTGCATCTCGGCGAGATCAGCGCCCGCGATGCGCGCCGCTTGCACGAACTCGCCGATGGCTGGGCCGCCGGCCTGCAACTCTTCGCCATGCGGCTCAAGCGTCAACGCGCGAGCGCCGCGGACGCCGGTCCGGATTCGCCTTTTCAGCATCTTCACGACCCGCGCGCATTCACCGAATTTTTCGTTTCGGGCGCGAAGTGCTATCGCGCCTTTCTTCGACGGAAGTGGAGTTGCTTGTGCGGATGGCGGCTTGCGCGCCGCTGTGCGTGGCGCTGGTCGGCAGCGAGCAGTCCGCCGCCGATGTGCTGGAGCTGCGGCCAAACTCGAGCGGGACAATCTCTTCATCGCTCAGGTGGAGCGTAGCGGCAACGAGACGTAGTATCGGCTCACTCCTCTCTTCCGCAAAACGCTGCTCGATCGCCTGCGCTCACGCAGTGAAGCGCAACAACGCAGCGTGCATTACGCGGCATGGTGCTGGTTTCGCGATCACGGTCAGTCCGACGATGCGGTCCGGCATGCCGCTCGAGGCCGGTGAACCGAAGGCGACGGCCGAAGCAACGTACTTCGCGGCTGCGTTGCTCTGCGAAGTGCAATACGAGCTCAATCAGCCGGACGCAGCGCGGCGTGTGCTCGAAGATCACGTCGATGTGCTGGAGCGCGTGTCGATCCCCAATGCAGTGCTGCGGGCGCTGACCGTGCTGTCCTCTGCGCACTGGATCGAACATCACCAGCTCGACGCCTTCGCGTACCTCGAGCGCCTCGACGAATATGCGCAGAAGCACGCGCTTCCTCGCCTCCTCGCGCGTAATCTCGCCGATCAGGCGTGGCGCAATCGCAGTGCGGGCACTTCGACACGGCGGCGCTCAACATTGCCCGGCTCGACGCTATCGCAGCGCAGCTGCGTACCACGCAGCCCGTCACCTTCCCGGAAGTCGAAGCGCTCCGCAGGTAAACGGGTGGTGTATCGCCAACGAGGACTTCGAAGGCGGCGACGGCCGCTACGAAATCCGCATGCGCGGCGCGAACGTGTTCGCCGGGTACATCGGTCATCCGGAGTTGACAGCGGCCGCGTTCGACGAAAAAGGCTTCTTTCGCATCGGCAACGCCGTGCGCCTCGCCGATCCCGCCGATCCCGCGCGTGGCATGCTGTTCGCGGGACGCCTCGTCGAGGACTTCAAGCTCAGCAACAGCACCTGGGTTCGCACGGGCGCCGCGCGCAATGCGCGCCGATCATCGCCGACGCCGTGATCTGCGGACACGACCACGACTATCTCGCCGCGCTCGCGTGGCCGAACGTCGCCGCGTGTCAGCGGCTCGCGCCCGAATTCGCCGGTCTCGATGCCGCCGCGCTCGTCCGCCATCCGCGCATCGTGGCCGAACTGGGCGAGCGTTTGCGCGCGCATCTGATCGACGAGCTCTATCAGGCCGAACCCGCCGCGCACGTCGCTCATGCGCGGTGGCACACTCCGACCGACGAACACCCATCGAAACGCAGGAATCTAACCTGCACATCAACCGTACCGTTTTCCGCGACGACCATGAAATGCTGCGCACCACGGCGCAGTGCTTTCTCCAGCGAGAATGCCTCCCGAAGCAGGGCGAGTGGGACAAAGCTGGCCGTGTCGACCGGGAAACTTGGCTCAAGGCCGGCCGTGAAGGTCTGCTGTGCCTGATGATGCTGCCGACCGAATACGGCGGCGGCGATTTCGGCCATGCCGCCGTGCTCAATGAGGAAATCCAGCGCCTGGGCGTGAGCGGACTGGGCTTCTCGGTTCACTCCGACATCATCGCGCCGTACATCGCACGGCTGGGCAACGAAGAGCAGAAGCAGCGCTGGCTGCCGGAGGTGTGCTCGGGGGAATCCATTCTCGCCATCGGCATGACCGAGCCGGGCACGGGCAGCGACCTGAAGGCGATTCGCACGATCGCGCTGCGCGAAGGCGACGAATACGTGATCAAACGGCAGCAAGACGTTCATCAGCAACGGGCTGAATGCCGATCTCGTCATCATGGTGTGCAAGACCGACCCGGCCGCGGGATCGAAGGGCGTGAGCCTCATCGTCGTCGAAGCGGATCGTGACGGTTTCCGCCGTGGCCGCGCAAGCTCGACAAGGTGGGCCAGCATGCTCAGGACACCGCCGAACTCTTCTTCGACAACGTGCGCGTGCCCGTGGCAAACCAACTCGGCGAAGAAGGCAAAGGCTTCGCTTATCTAATGGCGGAATAATTGCCGCAGGAGCGTCTTTCCATTGCGGTCGGCGCTGCGGCAAAGCTCGAAGCGTGCCCTCGAGCACACGCTGGACTATGTCAAGGACCGCAAGGCCTTCAATCAGACCGTGTGGAACTTCCAGAACACCAAGTTCAAGCTGGCCGACGTCAAGGTGCAGGCCCTCGCGGTGCGTCTGATGGTCGATCACTACCTGTCCGAACATGTGCGTCAGTGCCTCAAGCTCGAAGAGGCGGCGGTCGTCAAGCTCTACGCCACCGGAGCGCTCGGCAAGGCGCTCGACGACATGGTGCAATTGCACGGCGACTACAGCTACATGCTCGAGTATCCCGTCGCATGCGCGTTCGCCGACGCCCGGGTGATGCGTATCTATGGCGGCACCAGCGAGGTCATGCGCGATCTCGTCTCCCGCAAGCTCTAAGAAACTTTCAATCGATAAGGAAGCCATATGAGAAATAAAGTCTTTGTGGCGGGTGTCGGCATGATCCCCTTCAAGAAGCCAGGCCAGAGCGATACCT
>JAQFVJ010000295.1 GCA_029439525.1 Caballeronia sp. BR6202001591004 | reverse complement strand
CGATGCATCGAGCACGGCCTGATTGCTCTCGGAGACGCGCACGCGCCCATCGAGCCGCGCGAGCGCGGCGGCCGTATCGGCGTTGCGGGCGACAGCGCGATGCTGTCGAACGGCACGCCGCAACGGATCATACCCGTCACGACCGCCTTTGTGATGGAGCCGGTTCCGACGAATCCAAAACGAAACGCATGGGGCGAAGGTCCTCCGGGGTTACGTGGTCGTTGCGTAGTCATGCCGTTCAGCCGAGCTTGAGCCAGGTGGTCTTCAGTTCGCAATACTGGTCGTGCGCGTAGATCGACTTGTCGCGCCCGCCGAAGCCCGATTGCCCGAAGCCGCCGAACGGCGTCGTCAGATCGCCCTCGCCGAAGCAGTTCACCGTGACCGTACCCGCGCGGATACGCGCCGCGACCCGGTGCGCGTGATTCACGTCGTCGGTCCAGAGCGATACTGCCAGACCATAACATGTATCGTTGGGGATGCGCACGGCATCGTCGATATCGTCATACTCGATGAAGCACACGACCGGCCCGAACACTTCCTCGCGCGATGCTCATCTCCGGCGTCACGTTATCGAAGATCATCGGCTCGACGAACCAGCCGCCGGTGTCGGTCAACGTGGCGTTGCCGCCGGACACGAGACGCGCGCCGTCCGCCTTCGCCTTTTCGATGTGAGACAGCACCTTCTTTCTGGAAGTGCTTTTCTTCGATCAGCGCACCCAGCTTGACATCGGGATCGAGCAGATCGCCGGTCTTCCAGCCTTCGAGCACGGCCTGAACTTTTTCGAGCAGTTCGGCCTTGCGATCGCGGCTGACGAGAATGCGCGATCCCGCGCTGCAATTCTCGCCCATATTTTCCAGAACGCGGCGGCGACCGCCTGCTCGGCGACGGCATCGAGATTGGCGACATCAAGCAGCACGAATTGCGGATTCTTGCCGCCGCATTCGAGCACCACGCGCTTCAAGTTCGTATCCGCCGAATAGCGCAAAAAGCGCTTGCCGGTTTCGGTCGATCCCGTAAACGCGACGAGATCCACATCCGGATGCAGCCCGATGGCCTGCCCCGCGCCCTCGCCGAAACCCGTCACAACGCTGAACACGCCCGTTTTGAGCGCAAGTTCCGCGTCTGTTCCGCGGGCTTTTAACGATCACGCTGTTGCCCACCGACAGCGCGGGGCCGATCTTCCACGCCAGCATCAGCGCGGGAAAATTCCACGGCAATACCGCGCCGACGACGCCGATCGGTTCGCGCGTAATCATGTTGACGACATCCGCGCCCGACGGCGACAGCGCCTCGGCGCTTGTCGGTGACTTCCGCGTGTCAGCGGATGCACGCGGCCGATTCGGGAATGCCGAGGCCCAGGGCATTCGCCGATCGGCTTGCCGGCTTCCAGCGCTTCGAGCAGCGCAAGTTCGTCCATGTGTTCGTCGATGAGTGCGCCAGACGCAGCAACACAGCCTTGCGATGCGCCGGCGCGGCCTTCGGACCACACGCCCGACGCAAACGCCTAGCGCGCCGCCGACACCGCGCGGTCCACGTCCTTCGCGTCGCATTTGGCGATGTCGGCAAGCACCTTGCCCGTCGCCGGATTGAGCGTGGCGAACGTCTCGTTCGATGCCGCCGCAAAGCGCTGTCCCGCGATGAACGCGCGTCCGTCGAGTGCGAGTTCCGCCGCGCGCTTCTGCCATTGCTGATGAGTGGTCATGTCGTCTGTCCTCGAAGATTCAAAGCTCGGCGCCCGCCGAGAATTCCTTCATCCAGATCGCGGCCGATACCGCGAAATCCGCGATCGACCGCATCGGCAGCGAGCGCGGATGCGGCTGATGCAAAAGCTGATCGATCAGCGCATTCGATTCCCCGAGCGCGTGTTCCGCGATGAGCTTGCCCGACGCCGAACCGCGGCTCAGTCCCAGCCCGTTGCAGTCGACCGCTTCGAACACGCCGTCCTCGCACTGACCGAACAACGCGCCGTTGTTCGCGGACAGGCACAGCGCGCCGCCCCACGTGTAGTCCAGTTCGACGTCGGCAAGCATCGGAAAACGCCGCTCGAACGATCGCTGAGCAGATGCTTCGCCTTCGTCAGATCGGCTTGCGCCACCGCGACGTTCGGCCTAAACACAAAGTGATTTCGCAAGCAGGTGCGGTCGGTGGCGAGCCTGCGAACCGTCTCGTGCCTATCGGGTCGACGGGAATCAGCGCCCACGAATTGCGGCCACCGAGCCGGCCAATTTCATCGGCGTTCATGACGCGCGACATTGACACGAAGGTGTAGACTGGCAGCAGGCCGTTCGCATGGCCGCCGAAGGTCGCGGCGTAGGCGTTGGTGCAGAACACGACGCGCTTCGCCACGATCGTGCCGCCCGCGAAACTCAGCACTTTCTCGTCGCCGCGCGAGGTCAGGGATTTCACTGCGCTCAGTTCGAACACCTTCACGTTGGGCGGCTACGTCGCGGCGAGTCCGCGCATCAGCGCGGCGGGCTGCACGGTGCTGCATCCGGGTGTAAACAGCGCACTCTGATAGAAGCCCGTGCCAGTGACATCGGCAATGCGCGCGAGTCCTTCCGCGAAATGCGTGAGTGCCGCGTGTCCCTTGCGATTGACCGCGGCGTGATACTTGCCGTCGTCGCGCCAGTCGCAATCGATCCCCTTGCGCCTGACGATCTCGCGCACATAGTTCGATGCCATGACGTTGCAGCCGCACATCGGCCTTGTCCGCTTCGACACAGCGCGAATAGCTTTCGCTG
>JAQFVJ010000294.1 GCA_029439525.1 Caballeronia sp. BR6202001591004 | reverse complement strand
GCCATCGGTGCCGAAGAGTTTTCGTTTCGAGATCCGCGATAAAGACCCGACATGCCGTTGCGCGGCGAATGGCTTCGCGCGCCGGCGTCGCGAGCTACGATCCTCTATCTTCACGGCGGCGGCTATTACTACTTCTGCTCGCCGGCGGGCCATCGCGCGATCACATTCGGTTTGGCGTCGCGGCACAAGCCAATGTGTTCTCGCTGGACTATCGTCTCGCGTCCGAGCATCGCTTTCCGGCGGCGGTCGATGATGCTGTCGCCGCGCAGTATCTGAACGGCGCCGACGCGCGACATCCCTATGCATCGCCAGTGTTCGGCAACTTCGAAGGCCTGCTGCCGTTGCTGATTCAGGTCGGCGATACGGAAGTGCTGCTCGACGATTCGACGCGCATCGCAGAAAGAAAAAGCCCGCAACGCGGGCGTGAAGGTCGATCTGCAAATCTGGCGCGGCGTGCCTGACATCTTCCCGATCTAGGCGCCGTTCATGCCCGAAGCCCGCCGCGCGCTTCGTCGGCGAAGCGACCTCCGCCGCGCGCGACGAAACTCAGCGCATCACCTCGATCGTCTGATACGCGCGTTCGACCGCTGCCGTGCCGTACTTGCGTTCCAGCCGGCGCACCGTGAAATGCCCGTGCGCCATCTGCTGAAAATGGCCCATGAAAACCGTGTTCACCATCGCGCCAAGCACGGCGCCGATGGCGGGAATCGACTTTGCTGCCACCTGTTCGCTGACCTGCACGGAAAAGCGCGCCGCAATCGTCTGCACGAACTTGAGCAATGCGGTCGAGCCGTGACTGCTCAACCCCTTGGCGGCGATCTCGCTCGTCGCCTTCGACACGGACTGTGCCAGCGCGCCGCGCACGATGAAATACCCGAGGTCCGCGTTGTCGTCGCTCCTGTTGGTGCCGCCCATGCCGAGCACCATCATGCATTGCAACTGCGTTTCCACGCGATGCACGTCCTCACCCTCGCTGCGCGCGATATCGCAGATCGAGCGGAACATCAGCGCGGTCGTCACCGGCAACTCGACCGGTAGCGAGAACATGCCGAACGCGCCGCCCGCCGCGCCGGTCGTGGCGACCGCGAGCTTGTGCATCAGATTGCTCGGCTTGTCGGGTGGCGGCGCGAGCAGCGAATCGGACGGGGCGCTCTTGCCGATGGTCCGCAGCGCGACCTGCAGACACTTCTTGAGCGCCAGCTGCGTCGCCTCGTCGACCTTGTCCTGCGCCGCCGACGGTAGCCGTTCCATCAGTTTTTCGATCGGCATGCCGACGACGCTCGCGAGTTTCATCGTCAGCGACGGACTGTCGAGTTCCTCCTTGGCGCGGGCGAGTGCGGCGAAATCGTTAGAGGTAAGCGGCGAAGTGATGATCGGCGTCGGTTCCATTCGAAGTATCTAAATTCCAGGAAATGAGGTGTTGAACACGCAGTTTATAGCGCATCGGCGTGCTATGATTCCATTTCAGTTGACTTGTCAATCATTGCGTCTACAAAAAATGGCCGTTCACACAGCCGCGCATCATTCCAGCGGACAGGTTCTGCCTTTCCGCGAATCGCTCCTGGCGATGCTGGGTATCTCCTTCGTCACGATGCTCGTGGCGCTCGACCAGACCGTCGTCGGCACCGCGCTGCCGACCATCGTCGCCGAACTCAAGGGCTTCGATCTCTACGCCTGGGTCGCCACATCCTATCTTCTGACCTCCGTCATCACCGTGCCGATTTTCGGCCGGCTCGGCGATTACTACGGCCGCAAACCGTTCGTGATCGCGTCGATCGTCGTGTTCACGGTGGCGTCCGTGCTGTGCGGGCTCGCCAACAGCATGATGTTCCTCGTGCTCGCGCGCGGCCTGCAAGGCATCGGCGGCGGGATGCTGGTCGGCACCGCGTTCGCGTGCATCGCCGATCTGTTCCCCGACAACGTCGTGCGCCTACGCTGGCAAGTGCTGATGAGCTCGGCGTTCGGCATCGCCAACGCGGTCGGGCCGTCGCTCGGCGGCTTTCTCACGCAATACTACGGCTGGCGGTCGGTATTCTACGTCAATCTGCCGGTCGGCGTCGTGTCGCTGTTTTTCGTGTGGCGCTTCCTGCCGCATTTGCGACACGTCACGCACGAAGGCAAGATGCGACTCGACTGGCCCGGCGCGGCGCTCATCGCGGTGGCGCTCGGCGCGCTGCAACTGTTCGTCGAAATGTTGCCGAAACACGGCCTCACGACGGAAACCGCCGCGCTGCTCGTGCTGAGCACCGCCGCCGGCTTCGGCTTGTGGGCGTGGGAAAAGCGCTGCGATTACGCCATCCTGCCGATCAACATGTTCCGCAACAAGGCGCTCGCCGCGCTCTTCACGCTGGCGATTCTCGGCGGCTTCACAATGTTCTCGCTGCTGTTCTACGCGCCGCTGCTGTTCCAGGGCGGGTTCGGCATGGATCCGAAGGACGCGGGCATGATGATTACGCCGCTTGTCGTGTTCGTCACGATCGGCAGTATCGTGAACGGGCGGATCGTGACGCGCCTGAAGAACGCGAATCTGATGCTCTACATCGGCTTCGCGCTGCTGGCGGTGTCGTGCCTGGGCGTCGTAATCGCCACGCACAACATGCCGCGTTCGGTGCTGCTCGTCATCATGCTGATCGGTGGGCTGGGCCTCGGTTTCGTGATGCCGAATCTCACCGTGTTCGCGCAGCAGACGGCGGGGCGAGAGCATCTGGGCATCGCGACGGCGCTTCTGCAATCGCTGCGCATGATCGGCGGGATGATCGGCACGGCGCTGACCGGCACGCTCGTGAGTTATCTTTATGTGATCGGCGTGAGCCTCGCGCTGAAAAAGGATCACGCGACCAAATGGCTGAGCGATTTGTCCGATCCGCAAATCCTCATCAATCGCGATGGTCAGCAGGCGCTGCTCGCGCAACTCGGCGCGGCGGGTCACAATGGCGCCGCGCTACTGGAGTCGGCGCGCGAATCGCTGGTGGCGGCGATCCACATCGGCCTTGCTGTGGCGGCGCTGATCGCCGTGGTATCGGTGTGGCAATCGCGCCGCGTGCCGCCGGTGCGTTTGAAGGGACCGCAGGCACCGGTCATCCTCGCTGAATGATTTTGGGAATGACGAGCATGAGTGAACAGGACCGTATCGCCGTCGTGCAACAGTTCGGACGCATGTATCGCGCGTTCATGTCGGCGTTCGAGGCGGCGGTCGGCCAGCCGATGCCGCGCTGGCGCATTCTGCTCGCGCTGCACGAGCACGCGGGCGTACTGTCGCAAAAGAAACTGGTCGAGCGTCTGAAGGTCGACCCCGGCGCGCTGACGCGTCAGCTAAAGACGCTCGAAGCGCTTGGCTGGATCGTGCGCAGCGTCGATGCGCGCGACAACCGCGTGTCGAACGTCGCGCTGACGCCGCAAGGGCGCGGCGCGGCGGAAAAGAGCCTGCCGCGCCGCAACGCCTTCCTGCACGACACCATGGCCTCGCTGTCCGATGACGCCATCGGCGCACTGTCGGGCGCGCTGCACATGCTGGAGGCGCGCATCGGCGAAGTGGCGGCCGCGAATGCGCAACAGGGGGCTACCGTCGAGGATAAGGCTTAAAAGAACGTCTCGACTACTTCGGTCACGCGATATTTCGGATCGACGACGAGCACCTGGCGCCACTTGTCGAAGGTGAGGCACGGATGCGAGATATCGAACGCGATCATGTCGCCGACCTTCAGATCGTCGCCCGACTTGGTGCGCAGATACGCGGCTGATCCATCAGCCCGAAAATTTCCCAACCTTCGTACGCTGACACATCGCGCGGCGCGTCGCTGCCCGGACGATAGTGCTTCGCTGGTTCCGGCAGACCGGCATTGAACGCGGAATCGCGCTTGCCGAGTCCGATGATCGCGCGGTCCGGCTCGGGAATCGACTGCACGTACGCCCACAGTTGCCGCGCGGGCTTCAATCCTTGTCCCATCTTCTTGGCGATCGGATTGCGCGCGAAGATTTCGTTCTGCGCTTTTTTTATAATATAGATACCGACGTCGTGCGTCAGATAGCAGCCGGGACGGGACGCAGCACGACTTCGATCGCATCGCTGTTGGCCTTGGTTAATTCATCGGCGACGACGTCGTACCACGCCGATCCCGTGCCCGACAGAATCGCCGGCTTGCTCGTGATGCGGCCGTCTGCGATCAGTTTGCGTGTGACGTCCACCGTGCTCTTCAGGAATTCGCGCACCTTCGTTTCATCCTGCAGCACGCCTTCGTACAACTCCACGCCCGCCAGTTCGATCGTGCCGTTCCAGCGCGCGATCGCGGCGAGCACGGCTTGCGTTGCGCATCGTCGCGCACGCCGCTGCGGCCGCCCGGCACGCCGAGTTCGATCAGCACATTCAGCTCTTTATGGACGTCGTTGAAGCACGCGCCGAGCTGATCCACGCCATCGGCCGAATCGACCAGACAGAAGAACTCGAAGTTCGGCTCAGCAGTTCCGCGATCATGCCCATCCGTTGCGCTTGCCGACGAGCTGATTGGCTGGCCATCAGCACGCGATGCACGCCGCCACGATAAGGCCGCGCGCACCTGATATGCGGTCGCCAGCGTGATGCCCCACGCGCCGTTGTCGAGCTGGCGGCGAAACAGTTGCGGCGCCATCGTCGTCTTGCCGTGCGGCGCGAGCTTCACGCCGCATTCCTCGACGAATGCCTGCATCCATTTCAGATTGTATTCGATGCGGTTGGCGTACAGCACGGCGGCCGGCAGGCTCACGTCTTCCTCGAGCAGATTCCATTGCAGGCGCGCCGCGTCGTTCAACTGGATGCTCGTGCCCGGCACCATGCCGAGACCCTTGCCGAACGGATCGATCGTCGCGCCTTGATAGTTTGTAACTTTCATGTGATTCTTCGCCATCATCCGTTTTAATAAGCATCAATCCGCGACGAGAATTGACGCCGTTATGGTAACCAAAGTAGCATGTCGACTGGAATTGTTTTTAGTAACATGTTCTTCTCGATATTCTAGCCCACCGGACCATGAACGGCCACGCCGACTTGCCGAGTATCGATATCGTCGCACGCATTGCCGAACTCGCGCCTGCCTTGCGCAGCGCCGAGCGCAAGGTGGCGGCGCTGATCCTCGACGATCTCGCCGGCGTGTCGCGGGCGAGCATCGGTGCATTGGCGGAGACGGCGGAGGTGAGTGTCGCGACCGTGACGCGCTTCGCGAAAGCGGTCGGTCGGCTCGGCGTGCGCGAGTTGAAACTGCGGCTCGCGCAGGCGGCGGTCGGGCAGCGCTTTTTCGAGCGCGAGCCGGCTGAGGGCGGCGCCGGCCCGGATTCGCTCGCCAACGCTTCGATGATCTACGTATTCGGCATGGGCGCGGCTCGACCGCGCTGGCCGACGAAATGCGTTTTCGGCTCGTGCGGCTCGGACGTCCGGTCGCGTCGTATCAAGACGGGCTGTTGCAGCGCATGGTGGCGTGGACTTTGTCGCGCTGTCGGTGACGGGGCAGGTTCCGGAAATGCTGGAAAGTTGCGGTCTCGCGCGCGAATCGC
>JAQFVJ010000293.1 GCA_029439525.1 Caballeronia sp. BR6202001591004 | reverse complement strand
CCCGGCGCGAATGCACATGCGCTCAACATCACAATTGGAATAGCGCCAACCAAAACTGACCTAATACGACAAAAGTGATGCATTGCTACAGAATCCTCTGGAGTGAAATCTGACACGTTGGCGTGATTCGTCGAAAGACCGAGGAATCCGTTGGCGCTGCCCCGATATGCGTGGCTCGGTTGGCAACCCATGCTCGTTGGACGCATCGCGTGTGCGACGCATCGAGGGCGCTGCAAGGGTCGCTCGATGCATTCGGGTACTGCCTAGTGACCCGTTTGGCGCAGCCAGATCGGCGTCCGAAATCGGACGATCCGCTGATAGAGCCAGAGGTACGTCACGATGAAAAACGCAACGAACGCCGCCAGCAGCGATGAGTTATCCGAAAACAATGTAGCCGATACGACCGCGCCGAGTGTGAGGGTCCAGAAGATAGGGGGAGGTGCGCGAGTTGCGAAGATTTACGGCGCGCTTGTCGAACCGGCTTGCGTCGGTTCCGACGATACGACGGTAAATCAGCGAGTGAAGGTGTATCGCATCCGGTTCGCCAGCGGGGGAGCCCGCGCAGCACCTTGCGCCTGTAGATGAGAACAATGTCTCGAAGACGGCGTAGATCGTGACCAGAACCGCGTACAACGGCGAAACGCTCGCATTGGGTTCGACAAGCAACACAAGCAACTCGGCCACGATGAACCCAATGAAGTAGGCTCCGCCGTCGCCCAGGAAGATTTTCGAGATCGGACAGTTCCAGACGAGAAACCCGAAGATCGCGACGATGGCCACGCGCATCACCAGTTCGTCCCCGAGCCGCCACGCCACCACGCCGATCGAAGCCAGGACGATGATCGCGACGACGGAAGCGAGGCCGCTCATGCCGTCGATGATATTGATCGCAGAACCAGTCCAGAAACGGCGAAAACCGTGAACACGATGGAAACCGGAACAAACAGGAGCATTGCGTCGACCTAAGACAAGCCCACGTGACCGACGACGGTGCCAATGCACGCCAACAAGGCCACAATCATCGACGTGATCAGGCGAACGAGCGGGCTAACGCGTTTGGTCAGGTCTTCCACGAGCCCGGAAAGGAACGCAGGCAACGAACATGCAAGCAGGACAAGCGATTGCGTGTAGCTTCCCGACCGATACCACAAGGCATCGATGATTAGCGTCAGCGCGACGGCGATAGCTATACCCACCCCGCCCACGCGCGGGACCACAAAGGCATGTACTTTCTGTACGCTTTCGAGATCCCGGTCCATTGAAAAGTGGCCATGCAAGTTTATAAAGTGAACCGCAAGAAAAACGAAAACACACGAAGCCAAAAACGAAGACAGCAAAAACACGATTCGATACACCACCACTGCATTCGATTGGTGAATGCAATAAGTCATACTGATATAAAACAATCAGCAGCATGTGATAATTCGCGCCTCCACACGCCCTTCTCGAGGCCCTGACGCAGAACGACTGTAATCAGCCTGATAGGGTAAGACACAACGTCTCAGGAGTTGAGCGCGGACGATAGAGATAACTCTGTGTCACCAAGACTTGGGATGGAGATCATGAGAATGACTTCCATCTAATGCAGAGTTATTTAGAGGTAAAGACTCGTTCAAGTTCAAGAGTCTTAGCAAACTCAATCCTTTGGAATTGAGCGTCTCATCGATTGAATGTGTCCAGCGATTGAGAGTTTTTTTTAGTATCTTTCCTAGCTCCATCACCAGACTGGCTAATACTCGAGATAAGTTCAGCCGCGTTTTGATATCCGTTTTTAGTGCGATCGAAATGCTATGAAATTCAAACTCGTCTTTTCTTATTTGATAGCGGGTAAGCCGCCGGACGCAATGCTTTGAACGGGAAACAGCAACGCGCCCATCCTGTGCCGTCCAGGGGACGCGTCGTGTCGTGGAATATGAGCGGGAAGAGGGCACGTCAAACCACTCAAACAAACATCAACCAATCCAACAAGAAAACATTCACGATCAACAACGTCAGCGCCGTCGGCACCTGCGTCTTGATCACCGCGTTCTTATCCGGCAACTCCAGCAAAGCCGCCGGCACGATATTGAAGTTTGCCGCCATCGGCGTCATCAGTGTGCCGCAATAGCCCGAGAACATGCCGATCGCGGCCATCGTCGCGGGATTGCCGTGAAACACGCCGACCAGCATCGGCACGCCGACGCCGCCCGTCATTACCGGGAACGCGGCGAAGCCGTTGCCCATCACCATCGTGAAAAGCGCCATGCGCCGATCACGTACACCGCCACCGCGACGAGCCGGTAATCCATGTTGACGTACGCAGTCTTGACGTGCGCCACCGCCTTCCCCACGCCCGCATCCGAGAACACGAGGCCGAGCATCTGTGGCAGCACCGCCGAGCAGATCGCATCCGCGATTTCCGCGCTTTTCGCCGCCTGGTTGTAGAGCGCGCCGTGCGGCTTCACGTGCGCGATGCGCCCGCCTTCCGCCTGCACGATCGCCGCCTGCGCGCCCAACTGATACAGCACGCCCGCGTAGATTTCCTCGGGCGGCAGGTCCATCTCCTTGCGGCCGAAGTTTTCCGGATCGTTGAAGCTCGGATGCGCGCCGATAGCCACGCCTTTCTCCACGGCCCAGCGCACGCACTCGCGCATGGCCGTGGCGCTACCCGCGTGCCAGCCGCACGCGATGTTCGCGGAACTGACGAGATCGAGCAGTGCTTCGTCGGTGCCGCAGCCTTCGCCGAGATCGGTGTTCAGATCGATTTCCATGATGTCGTTCGAAGTCTTGACGTTGAGTGATGTGTTTCATTGACGCGCGATGCGCTCTTCGTGCATCCCGATCGCCGTTTCCACCTGGGAAACGTACTGCCGTTCTTCCGCGAGCGCGTGACGCGCCTCTTCTATTATTGATGTTTCGATGAAGCGCACGCCGCCGTTCAGCCGCAGCTGCGCCAGCTTCCACAAATCCGCCTTGATGACCGCGCCGATCTTCGGATAGCCGCCGGTGCTCTGCGCATCGCCCATCAGCACGATCGGCTGGCCGTTAGGCGGCACCTGGATCGTGCCGGGTAGCACCGCGTGCGACAGCAACTCGGTCTTGTCGGCGCGTTCGAGCGTCGTGCCCGCGAGCCGGAAACCCATGATGCGGTTGCTGTTCGGCGTGATGGTCCATTCCTCGTTCCAGAAATCGCGCTGCGCCTGCTCGCTGAAGTTCGCACATTCCGGGCCGCGCAGCACGTGGATCGGCACCGACCACGCGAGCTCTGGCCATGCCGGCCGCGCCGGATGGGTTCCGATGAGCACGAACTTGCACCACGCGTGCGCCTTCCTTCACGCCGAACGCGAGCTCCTGCGGCGAAAACGCGATGCCCTTGTGCGGCTGCGGCACGCCGATCGGCACGGTCACCGTCGCGCAGCGCGCGCCCGCCCAAGCCGCCGAAGCCCGCGCCGAGATCGGTGCTGCGCGAGCCGAGCATCGGCAACACGTCGATGCCGCCCGCGATCGCCACATAACCGCGCATGCCGCGCTTCGCCGCGCGCAGCGTCAGTTCCTGTCCCGCGCGCACCGGCAGGCTCCACCACGAGTACACGAGCTTGTCGTCCAGCGTCGCGCCCAGATCGACGCCCGGTGATCGCGACGCGACTCACGTGCTTGAAGCGCAGCACGGTTGGCCCGAACGTCACTTCGAGACCCACCGCATCCGGTCTGTTGCCGACAATGCGACTGCCGATTTTCGAGCGACAACGCATCGAGCTCACGCCGAGATGGCGATAACCGTGGCGTCCCAGATCCTGCACGGTGGTGAGCAGGCCCGCGCGAATCACATCGATCATGCGCGCACCTCCAGCACCGTGAAGCGCACACGATCGCCCGGCTGCATCAGCGTGGGCGGATTACGCGACGGATCGAACAGCGAGACTTCGGTGCGTCCGAGCAGTTGCCAGCCTCCCGGCGACACCGCCGGATAAATGCCCGTCTGCGCTCCGCCTATGCCGACCGAGCCCGCCAGCACTTCGAGCCGCGGCTCCGGGCGGCGCGGCGTATGCAGGGCGGGATCCAGCCCGCCGAGATACGCGAAGCCCGGCTGAAAGCCCAGGAAGAACACGATGTACTCGCCTTCGGTGTGCCGCTTCACCACTTCGTCGATCGACAAGCCCGTGTGCTTCGCGACATCGGCGAGATCGGGGCCGTCGTAACGGACCGGGATTTCGACCAGCTCGCCGCCGTTGTCGACGGCCGCCGCCTCGTCCCAACCCTTTTCG
>JAQFVJ010000292.1 GCA_029439525.1 Caballeronia sp. BR6202001591004 | reverse complement strand
GAACGGCTCGCCTTCATCCACGTGGCCTTCATGAAAATCGCTTACTGCATCATATGCTGGCGACAATTGCGAACGTCATTTCGTTAACGACTCTAAGCGCTACGGAGTCGTCGACCCGTCGCGCTCATCTACATCATGCGCATTTACGCGCGGCGCGTCGCCAGTTCCACGCCCTGACCCAGCGCTCCGAGCATGCTGCCTTCATCGGCGATACCTTTGCCCGCGATATCGAACGCTGTGCCGTGATCGACCGACGCGTGAATCACGTCCAGTCCCACCGTCACGTTCACACCTGCTTCGAGGCCGGGCACCTTCACGGGGCCGTGTCCCTGATCGTGATACATCGCGACGACCAGATCGAAGTCGCCACGTCCCGCGCGATAGAACAGTGTGTCGGCGGGCCGCGGGCCGGTCACGTCCAGTCCTTTTTCCTGCAATGCATTCACTGCGGGAATGATCTTCTCCTCTTCCTCGCCGTAACCGAACAGGCTGTTTTCGACCGCATGCCGATTAATCCCGCACACGCCGATGCGCAGCTTCGCAATGCCGGTCTTCACGAGCGGCGCGTTGCCGCGCTCGATCGTGCGTTGCACGAGGCCCGGCTCGATCTTGCGGATTGCATCGATGATGCCGATGTGCGTCGTCACGTGGATCACGCGCAGCTGCGGCACGACCAGCATCATCGACACTTCGTCGACGCCCGTCAGATGCGCGAGCATTTCCTGTGTGGCCGGAATACTTGTGGCCGCCCGCGTGCAGCGCTTCCTTGTTGAGCGGCGCGGTGCAGATGGCGTCGATCTGATTCGCCTGCGCCAGTTCGACCACACGCGCAAGCGATACGCGGCATCGCCCGCAATCGCCGACAACTTGCCGAAGGGCAGATCGTCGGGAATCAGACCGAGGTCGCGATGCAGTCGATCGTGCCCGGTTCATAGCGCGCCTGCGGTGCCTCCTTGATGCGCTGCACCTTCGCCTGCCCACCGACGAGTTCGATCGCGCGTTCGAGACGGCGGGCATCGCCGATCACGAGAGGACGGCACTGTTTGTACACCGTGTCGTGCGCGAGGTTCTTGACGACGACTTCGGGACCGACGCCGCTCGCGTCGCCCATGGTGGTGCCGATGATGGTGATGCCGATGATGGGGAGGTAGTTGCTCATGATGTGTCGTCTAAATGATGTCGATTTCTAATGCGCAAACAGCGCGCAGTCAACGCGCGACCGGAAGGTACGCGCCGAGCAGCGCGTGCTCGTTGCCGAACGCGCCGGCCTTGGTGACGATGGCGGGGCCTTTGCCGCTGACGCCCGATGCTCTGCCGAGCGCGACATGCGCGACGCGCAGGCCGACGCGGTCCAGCATCGCAGGCAGGCGCGCGCCCTGTCCGGCGTTTTCGAGTTGCCAGGTTTCGGTGTCCTCGAGCGGCACGCGCGCACGATTACGCGGCCGTCAAGCACGGTACGGCCCGTCGCCGGGAACGCCGGCGTGACGATGGCCGGTCCCGCGAGCACTGCGAGCCCCGCGACTTCGGCAGTCCAGTTGCTGCGCAAGGTCTAATCGATCTTCTTGTACAGACGTCGGCCTGGCACGCTCAAGGTCTGCCACGCGTGCGCCGAACGCTTCGCGGCGTCGGCGGGCGAGAAGCGGCACGTATCGGTGTCGGCGGCGACCACACGATGACGTTCTGTACGGGCGCGTTCGCATCGAGCGATACGACCGTCTGCGGGCCACCGCCGCGAAGGCGATCGCGCAGTCGGTGGCGCCCGAGAGATCATCGGCGACGATCAGAAGGCTCGACGCCCTCATTGCGTCGCCTCGCGCATTTTCGCATTTTTCACATTCGAACCGCGCGCTTCGTTGCGTGCGTTCACCCGTTTGGCGATCGACGCCGTGAGAATCGGCGAGACGATGGCCGTCACGATCACGCACGCGGCGACCAGCAGCGTCGCGCTTTTGGCAGCTTCGTTGTTAGATCGGATTGGCCGACGCGATCAGCGCGGGAACCGCCGCCGCGTTGCCCGCCGTGTTCGTGCTCGTGACGTCGAAATAAGCTCGAGCGCGCCAGCCGCATTGGACACCGCTCGAACGGGACTGGATGCTCATCACCGATGCGCTCCCCGACTTGCCCTTGCTGGTGTGCTTCGAAAAGCGCGGCAATGTCACGGTGGAATGCGCGGAAGAAGCGCTGGCTGCACGCGATCCGCATCGCGAGTATGATTGAGTCTTCACTCGTTAATGATCGAACATGGCATGTCCCCGCAGTCCCGAGAAGCGCGATGCAATCCTTAACGCCACCGCACGCGCGCTGTCGGAGTAGGGCCTGAGTGCATCGACATCGACGATTGCGAAGCTCGCGGGCATTGCGGAAGGCACCATCTTCACGTACTTCGACACCAAGGACGTGTTGGTGAACGAGTTGTATCTCCAGTTGAAGGCTGGCATGCGTGAGAAGCTCATGAGCCAGTTTCCCGAGAACGCGGATGCGCAGGCGCGCGTCCGTCACGCGTGGGATTGCTATGTCGACTGGGGCTCGCGAATCCGGACGGACGGCGCGCTGCGTTAGCTCGATGTGAGCGGCGTCATCACGCCGGCTTCGCGCGAAGCCGGCGCGACCGGTTTTGCGCCGATTAGCGAAGGGCTGCGCGGCGAGTCAGCATCGAAGAAGCTCCCAGCGAAGTCGATGCACAAGTTCACCCGGCGCGCTGTTCATGTCGATCGCGGAAACGACGATGGAGTTCATCGTCGCGGAGCCGGCCCGCGAATCCGTGTTTTGCGACGCGGGTTTTCGGGCGTTGCAGGGGGCCGCGCAGGCTATGTGATGCAGCTTTGAATGAGTGAGTACACACTTTCTTAATTCTGAGATCGGAAATGAGCAAGGTATGGATGGTGACAGGCGCGGGCCGTGGCCTCGGACCAGTATCAGCGAAGCCGTGTGCTGGACGCGGGCGGTCGCCTCCTGGCCGGCGTGCGCAATGCGTCGCAACTCGCGGATCTGGCGCAGAAGCACGGCGACCGTTTGCACGTCGTCGCGCTCGACGTGACGGACGAAGCGGCTGTGCAAACGGCGGGCGGGCAAGCGTTCGGCCGTCTCGATGTGCTCGTGAACAACGCCGGTTATGGACGCACGGCGCCGTTCGAGCAGATGTCCGCCGAAGACTTCCGCGGCAAATTCGAACGTCTACGCCTCGACGCACTGTCCGAGCTCAAACGCACGCTCGAAGAAGACGATCATGGTTAGCGATACTTTCATCTACGTCACGTATATCCGCACGACGCCCGACAAGCTCTGGGCCGCGCTGACGACGCCGAAATTTCAGCGGTAGTACTGGTTCGACATTCATCAAGAGAGCGAATGGAGAGCCGGTTCGTCGTGGTGCATGCTGTTCGCGGACGGCCGCGTCGCTGATTCCGGTGAAGTGCTCGAAGCCAAACCGCCGAAAAAGCTCGTCCTCAAGTGGCGAAACGAGTTTCGCGAGGATCTGAAAGAGGCCGGCTATTCACCCTGCACGTATGAAATCGAACCGCACGGTGAGGCGGGGCGGTTCAGTGTGACGCATGTGAGCGAGAGCCGCGCGTTCATCGAGGCCGTGTCCGGTGGCTGGCCGATGATTCTGTCGAATCTGAAGTCGCTGCTGGAGACGGGGAAGGTGGCGACAGCCCAGGCACTAGGGTTGTCGACAATCAAGTGTCAGTATGTGAAATTCTTGGGAAAACTTGGAAACGGCTATCTGCAAATCGTCCGAATCATTTTTCTGATTCTGGCAACGCTGGCGCTAATCGTAGCCATCATGAGACGGGCTTTCCGGCCCTGACGAACTACAACGCGAAGGCGGCGCCGGTGTCGTCGGACGTTTCGGTCGGCGCAAGCACCTTCCGATTGGAAAGCGATGATGACAAGTCCGCGGACGAACACAGCACCGATGCGGCCCCTTCGAATCCGAAAGACAAGGAAAAGGCCGCACTGGCCGATGGCTTGTATGCGGTGTTGATCGCGAAGGGAAAGTCGCTCGTGGCGCCGACTTCGCGAATGATCGGAGCAATCTGAGCGGACTCGTCGGAATGTGGTTCGACGACAAGGATCGGGGCGCGGAATTCATCAAGGCGCAAACGAAGTATCTCGACGAAGTGCTGTCGCGGGCGGACGTGAGCAAGTCCGTCAAGGGTTCACGACCAGTTCTTCGAGGTGGTCAACTCCACCATCACCGCAGTTCAAGGCGGACTGGCAACGCCAGCACGACGCAATCGCCACCAAAAAGGCTGCTGCCGAAGAAGCAGCGTCCGCCAAACGTATCGACGCGATCCAGTCTCTTGGCGTGGTTGCCGGCGCCATGGGCTTGTTCATCACGCTGGTACTGTCGCTGATATCATGTATCATGTTCCGCGTCGATCGAAGCATCCGTCAGATGGCCAACGCTCGCGGGAACGTGTGACGATGGCAGCGGCGTTCTGAAGAAACAAAACGGCGCGCATTCTTGCGGAGCGCGCCGTTTTTCTATCAGGCAATCAGACCGATCAACCGACTCAAATCGCCCACCCGCCCAGATAAAACACCGCCAGCACCGCCGCGATCGCCACTGTACCGACATTGAGCTTGCGATACTCGCGGCGATCACGCGTCCCACCACCAGCGTGCAGAACCCGAGCATGATGCCCGGTCACGATGTTCGCCGACAGCACGATATATACCGCGCAGACGAGGCCCGACATCGTGTCGACGGTTCGTCCATGTGCAGCTTGCTGACGCAGGAGAGCATCAGCAGACCGACGTACCAGCGCCGGCGCGATCGCGTAGGACGGCACCAGACCCGCGAGCGGCGGCAGGAACAGCACGCCGACGACGCTGGCAGCCAGGCCCGTCTTCGCGCCCGCCGCGACACCGACGGACGATTCGATATACGCCGCCGCCGGCGCGCCGCCAAAGCATGCTGAGAAAATCGAGCTCAGCGAATCGGCGGTCAGCGCGCGTCCGCCGTTGACGATGCGGTCGTTTTCATCGATCTGGCCGGCCTGGCGCGCAACGGCGCGGATCGTGCCGGTAGCATCGAAGACGGCGGTCATCACGAGGGCGAGGACGCTCAGCATCGACAGCGCACCCTTGATGTCCATCGCGCCGATCAGCGATGCATGGCCCGGCGCCGACAGCGACGGCAGCGCGAACACGCCGTGAAAGCGCACCGACGGATCGAAGATCAGACCGAGCGCCGACAAGGCCGATCACCACCAGCAGAATCCCGCCCGGCACGCGACGACGCTCCAGAGCGAAGATCGCAGCCAGTCCGAGCACCGACATCAGCACCGGAAACGCCGTGATATGCCCGAGCGAAACCGGCATGCCCGGCGCGGGATTCTTCACGAGAAGGCCGACATCGTTCGATGCGATCAGCAGCAGAAACAGCCCGATGCCGATGCCCGTGCCGCGCGCGACGCCGGTCGGCAGATTGCGCAGGATCCACGAACGCACGCCGGTCACGGAGATCGCCGTGAAGACGAAGCCCAGACCGCGCCCAGCGCGATGGAAGGCGTCAGCCCTTTGCCGAGCACGAGGCCGAACGCGGTGAACGCCGTCAGCGAGGTCGCGCAGCCGATGGGGATCGGCAACTTCGCCCACACGCCCATCAACAGCGAGCCGAACGCCGTCGTCAGACACACGGCGACGAACATCGCACTGGTGTCGAAGCCCGCCTTGCCGAGCATGCTCGGCACGACGAACACGGAATAGACCATCGCGAGAAACGTCGTGATGCCGGTGACGACTTCACGTTTCTCGGTGCTGCCTGCTCCGGATATGCCGAAGTAACGATCGAGAAAACCACCGCTCGCGGTCTGGACGGTTTCTTCGGTTTTGGTGGGGGAAATATCAATGTCGCCAAGCTGCCGGGCGGAAGATTCAAACATGAGCTGCTCCTTTACCAGTACGCTGAAACGGCCACCGTGCGCGCTCTTGCCTCGAACGCACTGCGGGCCCGTCGTCAGGGTCGTCTCGTCGTATGTAGTTCTGGACAATGTAGCCGGGTGACTCGCTTCGAAGGCTGCACTCGGCCAAGACAGAGACTATGGGAACGGAACGCACGGTCCAATCCCATGAAAAACATGCCGGTCATGCCGAAGGGGCTTATATGCCGCGAAACCCGTATGAAACGGGGCTGTCGGAGGGAACGAAAAAGGCCGGACAGGGCAAACGCCTAGTCCGGCCGGATAGGTGAAATCGTACTTTCTCAAGCCACGAACCTGCTTACTGGATCACGCGCGATACGCCGCGACCACGCGGATCCGACATCGGTTCGGGCGTGTCGCCATCGATGCGGATCGCCTGGATGTCGCCGTTGAAGCCCTGCATCGTGAACTTGTAGCCCTTCGCTTCGAGCTCCTTTACTACGGCCGGATCGAGCTGATGATACGGCTCCTGGAAGATCGTGTTCGGCGGAAGAAGCTGATGATGGAAACGCGTCGCGCCGACCGCTTCGGGCAGCGGCATGTTGAAGTCGTACACGTTCGACAGCACCTGGAAGATCGACGTGAAGATGCGCGAGCCGCTCGGCGTGCCGATCACCATCGCGATCTTGTCGTCCTTGGTGAGGATGGTCGGC
>JAQFVJ010000291.1 GCA_029439525.1 Caballeronia sp. BR6202001591004 | reverse complement strand
GCGCGCCTGCGTGCCGAGATAGCAGACGCCGTGGAAATCACCAGATCGGCGAAGCGCTTTTCATCGCGGTCCGCCTGCCAGCGCGAACGCGCCACGGCGATATTGACCGCGCCGATGCCTGGCCCATGCGCGTTTCTCACGGCCGCTGCGGTGGAAATGTCTGCCACGAAATATTCGTCTTCGGTGTGCGCATAGCCCTGTTTGCGAATCTGCGTCAGACGCTCCTTGATCTTGCGAGGCTGATACCCTGTCGAAGGGGTGAACGCAAAGGGGTGAACGCGACGAGATTCGTGCGCGAAAGAATGTCGTCGACTTCGCCATCATGCAAGGTCGCGAGAATCGCGAGACCGGGCGCCGTGCAGTACGCGGGCAGCCGCGAGCCGGTAATCACATGTGCATTGAAGACGTTGCGGCTGACGATGCGCAGCACGAAGACGATATCGGTATCGTCGAGCACGGTCAGGTTGGTCGCTTCTTCGGTTTCGGAGCCTAGCTGCTGCAAATAAGGCGTCGCGCGACTCACCAGCTCGTTCGAAATTAGATAGTGGTAAGTGAAATCGACCAGCTTCGGCGACAACTCATACTTGCGGCTTCCCGTGTCCTTGAAGAGATAACCCAGCGCCGCCAGCGCGAACGTGAAACGCTGCGTGGCGCTCATGTCGAAGCCCGTCAACGCGGAGATTTCAGAGAGCGACAGCTGACGCTTGCTGCCGTCGAACGCGGTGATCACCTTCATCGCCTTTTCGACGGACTGCACATACAACGGCGATTCCGTAGAATCGATTGCGAACTTGCCGGCGCGGGCGTCGCCCGAGGCAATGCATTTGCGTGTAGTTTTCGGCTTTGCAGTACTCACGATCGATACCCGATGTTGCGTAACTCGTGTATTATTGCATGGCACCTGGGCTCTATCTTATAGCGATAGCTCGGTAGCAGTGGTCAGTGCAGCATGCTGTCCCACGCCTCGCCGATATCGCGCGACAGCAGATGCTTGCGAATGCGCTCGCTCGCCGTCAGTTCGAACTGCGCAACCACGCGGTAATAGCGCGGCAACTGGAAAATCGCGAGCCGTTCACTCGCCCACGCGTGCAGCGATTCCCATGTCACCGCTGCATCCTTGATTGCACGTTCAGCAAGATATCCTGTTCGCCGACCGACGATGCCACGCCGATTGCCGCGCTTGCCGGCACCGCAAGATGCGCCGCGAAAATGCGCTCGATTTCCCACGCCGATATGTTCTCGCCACGCACGCGCATGCTGTCCGTGCGCCGGCCGATGAAGAACAGATCGCCGTCGGCATCGCGCCGTGCGTGATCTCCCGTGTGCAACTTGCCGTCGCGGCGCGTCGCGTCGGGATTCTTCAGATAGGTTGGCCAACGCGCCTTCCACCTTGCTCGTCAAAACGATTTTGCCCGCTTCGCCGATACTGACCGCGCGACCATTCTCGTCGAGCAATTCGAGATCGAACCACGGCAACGCACGGCCGATCGAACCGGGCTTGCCCGTGGTATTGAGCGTGGCGAAACTCGAACACTCCGTCATGCCGTAGCATTCGCGCAGTTGTACATCGAAGCGCTTTTCGATCGCATGCCACGCCGATGCCGCCACGCCCGCGCCCCATGCGACGCGCAAGGTATGTTCGCACGGTTGCTCATCCGGCGATCGTTGCATCAGGATATCGAACACGCCGCCGAGATAATGCAGTTGCGTGGCGCCCGCACGCTCGACCTGCGACGCAGAAAAGCGCGGCACCAAGCTCACCTGCATCAGAAACGGCAGCAACAGCATCTGCGCGCCACCGATGTAACATAGCAGTTCCCACATGAAGAGCCGGTCGTGCTCGCGTACATCGGCTACGCGCAGCGCCGCTTTGCTGGCGATGTGCATCATCCGATGCGTGAACACCACACCTTTGGGCGCACCCGTCGTACCCGACGTATAAATAATGCAAAGCGGATTGTCGATGTCGATTGCTGGCGTTTGCAGCATGCTGTGGCGTGTGTTGGAATCGAACTCGGGCAAGTCGCACGCGCCGCGCGCCTGCGCAGTCGATATTCGCACTCGCCGCATCGAATTCCGCGTCGACGATGAAGAGCTTCGGCTCCGCATGCTGCAACACGTACTCCAGACCCGACGCGCGCAGACGCGTGTTGACCGACACCCACACGATGCCGCTCAGCATCAGCGCGTAGATCAGGTGAATATGCTCGGGACTGTTGCCGAGCATCACGGCGACGCGATCGCCCTGTACGATGCCTTGCTCGCTGAACCACGTCTGCCACTGCGCGATGTGCGACACGGTCTCGCCGCACGTGATCGCGCGATCGTCGAAATACAGGAAGGCTCGCGCCGGATCGGCAGCCAGACCGTCCGCCAGCAGCGGCGCGCAGTCGAGTTCGTCGTTCGAATGACGATATGGTCAATATTTCGGATACCGATTCATAAGGTATCTTGTTTAAAATCGGTTAACGGTTTATTCATCAGCGCGCGCGGCGCTTGATCGACGAGGACACCGCGATCATCAGTGCGATCAGCACGACGAGCGTCGTGGAAACAGCAACCAGCGTTGGCGTGACGGCCAACTGGATGTCGTCCCACATTTGCTTCGTCAAGGTCGTGTTGATGCGGCCGCTCACGAAGATCGCGATGGTCAGATCGTCGAATGACACGAGGAAGGCGAATAGAAACGCCGCCGTCACGCTCGCCATCAGCAGCGGCAGCAGCAGCGGCAGCAGCACGGTGCGGATGCGTCGCCACGGCGACGCGCCCATCACGCAAGCGGCATCGTCGAGTCGCCAGTCGAAATTCTGAAAGCCGGCGGCGAGCGGCACCACGACATACGGAATCGCGAGCACCGTGTGACCGATGATGAGACCCGTGTTCGTCCCCGTCAGGCCGAATCGTCCCAGCAGATACAGCAACCCGACCGCGACGACGATACGTGGCACGATAAGCAGCGCGAACAGCGGCTTGGTCGCGCGTCGCGACATGCGCGTCATCGTGAGCGTCGCGCCGAAGCCGAGTACGACCGATAGCACGGCCGTACCGAAGCCTACTTCGAAGGAGCGGATGACAGCGCTGCGCCACACTAGCGAGCCCGCGAACGTACCGAAGTAGAGCATGCTGAAGAGCTTCGGCGAAAACGCGATGAAGTCGCTCTTCGTGAATGCATACGGAATCACCGACAGCACCGGCACCACCAGCACGATGAGAATTGCGATCGTGAAAAACCCGAGCGGGCTGAACACGCGCACGCGGCCGCTCTCTTCTTGCACACGGTTGGGTCGGCGCACGAACGGCGCGCAGAGACGGCCCATGCCGATCAACGCGACGAGCCTGAACCCCTGCGCCCACGACGCGCGTTGCTTCTCGCTAACCTCGCCGGTGAACGATGTAATCCCCACCACGCGGTCGTAGATGAAGAAGATCACGATCGAGCAGATCAGCAACGCTGTCGACAGCACGGTCGAAGAGTTCGAGCACGGACGAAATGACGAGTTGCGCGATCATCGTTTCGCATGGTGAGCCGAGCAGCGCCGGCACGATAGAAAATCCAAGACTCGAGATGAAGACGAGCAGCCCAGCGGCTGCGACACCCGGCGACGACAGCGGCAAAAACACCGTAAAAATCTGGTGCTGCGTTCCGCGCCAAGCGTTTCAGCTG
This sequence comes from Caballeronia sp. BR6202001591004, assembly GCA_029439525.1. Classification (GTDB taxonomy): domain Bacteria; phylum Pseudomonadota; class Gammaproteobacteria; order Burkholderiales; family Burkholderiaceae; genus Caballeronia. Next base: position 3,341 of record JAQFVJ010000291.1, on the reverse strand, counting down.
CCTGCGTAAGCCGCTCGTCGATGCCGCGCATGACGGGCAACGTGGTCATCACCGCGAGCGGCAGCATCGAATGAACCATGCCGATCAATACGCCGGTCAGGAACGGAATCGTTCCGTCCGTTTGGTGGACGAGGCTGAGCGAGAGCGCGATCGTCGACAGCACGCCGGTCTTCGACAGCAACAGCATCCACGCTGTAGGTCTTGACGAGATAACTGGTCCAGAACGGCAACATGATCCACAAGAGCCATCGTTCGCCACGTGCGCCGACACTCGGCTCAGCAGATATGCGACCGGATAGCCCAGCACGATCGAAAACGCCGCCGTCAGAAACGAGATCGCGAAGGTGATCCACAGCACCTTAGCATAGACCGGTGTGCGAGCGATGCGCGCGAACTGCGCGAGGCCGATCGAACCGTCGCTAGACACGAGACCGCCTTGCAAAATCTTGCCCACTGGCACGATAAAAAAACACCAGCAGGAACAGCAACGTCGGCACGACCGGCAGAAAGCGAACCGACGCGGCGAGCCACGCGCTGTGACGGCGCGAAGCATCAGTCGAACGATGCGCATCTAAAGCGAGAGTCATGAAAGTCCCTTGCGACCAGGTTGCTGCAAACGAATATCAGGCGTTCAATACGATCGTGCGATACGGGTCCCACGTGAAGCTAACGGTCTCGCCGATGCGCGGACTCAGCGTGCGCGCGCATCGTGCCGTGAGTTCGCTTCCATCGGTCAAGGACAACTGCACGTGTATGTCGCTGCCGAAAAATACGACCTCGTCGATACGGCCATCGATGAAACCGCGGCGCGGCTCGACGAATTCCAGCGCCTCCGGACGCAGCAGCAAGGTGTGACGCCCGGCGGGCGCGAGCTTGGCCGTGCGTGGCAGTGGAATGATGCGCGCGCCTGCCGCAAGCAGCAGCGGCTCCACCGATGCATCCGTGCCGTCGGCGAGCACACCTTCGAGCAGATTCGAGTGGCCGATGAAACCTGCCGCGAAACGCGTAGCGGGCAGATTCATTTTGCCCATGACCCATGTCTAAACATAGATATGGTGCTAATTCAATAACGCACTGCACTAGCCCGATGGTTTCCAGTTTCGCGCTCATGCTAATAGCCTCGCGGTCAATGCATCAGGAAATGATCCATGGGTTGAAGCGCTCCGGGACCTTCTGACGATTCTCCTGCTACCATTCCGGACTCGGCAGTTTCATCGTCTTTGATGTTGTCGGGCGCGGTGGGCAATAGCGGCGCACGCTGCAGCGTAATTAATTCGAATGCCTTACGATTTGTCAGACCATAGGCGAGCGTCTGCGTCAGCACGGCCTGACGTTTCGCGTCCGCGCAAAAGCGCACGAACTGTTTGGCGATGTCCGCACGTGGCGTGCCTTTCGGAATGCCCCAGCCTTCGATCGAATACAGGCCCTGATTCCAGACGATGGTAACCGGTGCACCCGCATCCTTCGCGGCCTGCGCACGGCGGTTCCAGAGCGACAGCATGTCGACGTCACCGCTCTGGATCGCCTGCATCGATTGCGCGCCCGAGGTCCACCAGATCGCGATATGGGGCTTGATCTTGTCGAGACTCTTGAAAGCACGATCGACATCGAGCGTATAGAGCTTGTCGAGCGTGACGCCATCCGCGAGCAATGCCTGTTCGAGCGTGTCGAGCGAGCTGCCGCGCAGACATCGGCGACCGGGGGAATTTCGTCATGTTCCAGAAGTCGGCCCACGACTTCGGCCCGTTGTCCTTGAATTTGTCGGCACGATACGCGAGCACGGTCGAATACACATCGACGCCAAGCTAGTCCGGCGTGATCGCTTCGGGCATCACGTCAGAAAAATCTGATGCTTTGAGACCGATGGGTTCCATCAGCCCTTTGGATTCGAGGTAGGGGATATCGGCGGAGAGCGTCAGCGTGGTGACGTCCCAGACGTAGTTCTTGGTCTTGACCATCGCCTCGAATTGCGCGACGGACTGCGATTCCCGCGCCACGCTCACGACCTTGATGCCGGTCGCCTTTTCGAACGGATATTAGAATGCCTGACGATAAGCTATCCTATATGGATCGCCCGGATCGGACACGACGATTTGTTTGTCGTCGGCGGGCATCGCACCGGCGAGCGCGAGTGCGCTTGCGCCCTGCAACAGCCGGCCCCGTCTTCGTTGATGTTCTGCGTCATGATCGTGCGCCCGCTTTCGGAAGAACTCTTCCATCATGCGTGCGGGTTCGCCCGAATCGTATGCCTCGCGTTGAATGCGGATGCCGGCCTCGATGCAATCCTGTCATCTCGCGGAAACGTCGCTTGTCGAGACGCATCGCGACGGGTGGTTTCGCGGCCAGTTCGGTGGCGATTTCCAGCGCTTTTTCGAAGACCTTTTCCTGCGGAACGATGTGATGAATCAGGCTGATACTTGCATTCTTCCGCATCCATCAGGCGGCCCGTGAACGTCAGTTCGATGGTGCGCGACATGCCGAGCATCGCGTTCATGATCCACGGGCCCGTAGTGCTGGCGATGCCCGCGTTGATTTCCGCCTGCCCCATGCGCACGCCCGGATGGCCGACGCGGATATCGCCCAGCAGCGCAACCTGAAAGGCGGAACCCCGCTGCGGTGCTGTTGAGAGCCATCACCAGCGGCTTTTTGAGGCCGCGTAGCACGACGTAGTAGCGCTGCCACTCCTTGACCCATTCGACCGTGCGGGCGCCGTCGAAATCGTGTGCTTCCGACAGATCCTGCCCCGCGGAGAACGCACGATCGCCGGCGCCGGTCAGATGATCGCGGCGACATGGTCGTCGGCGTCGAAGCGCTCGAGTGCTTCGATGATCGCGTTGCGTATTGGCGTGGTCCACGCGTTCAGTTTGTCGGGACAGTTTAGCGTAATGACTGCCACGCGGTCGTGACTGGACAGCAGGATATCTTCGCTCATTGGTTATTGTATTACAATAAATTAGTAGGTGAAATTCAATATATGTTGTTAAAAAGCTTGATACGCTTGATACAAGTGGGGGTTACTTTGCTTCTGGAGTGCTGCTGTGCGTTTATTAGAATGGGTGCCTGCGGCTGGCGTGGAAAGTGTTTTCTTTGCTTTCTCGTTTATTTGTCGTGCAAAGCGCTGCTGGTTTTGTTTCTTTATTGCAGTAGGCGCCTTCAACCACAAAAGAACTCACCCCAGCCGAAACGGCTGCGCAGTATTTTCCCCCCTGTCCCCCAACCGCGGGCGAGGCTCCCGCGGCAGCATAACTTCGAAAACCGTCCCCGCGTCAGCGGCAGACCGCACCTTGACATCCCCCATGCATCTGCGCGACTTCACGCGTAATGTAAAGCCCGAGCCCCAG
>JAQFVJ010000290.1 GCA_029439525.1 Caballeronia sp. BR6202001591004 | reverse complement strand
CAAGCCGACCAGACCACCGACAAGCTCAAATCCACGCTCGAATCGCGCGTGGGCGCCGCGACCATCAAGAGCATCGAGAAGACGCCGATTCCCGGTCTCTACGAAGTGAACCTCGGCTCGCAGATCATCTACAGCGACGCGAGCGGCAACTACCTGCTGCTCGGCGATCTCGTCGATACGCGCAGCCGCAAGAACATCACCGAGGCGCGGCGGTCGGAAACCAACAAGATCGATTTCGCGAAGCTGCCGTTCGAGAACGCGGTGAAGGTCGTGAAGGGCAACGGAAGCCGCAAGATCGCCGTCTTCTCAGATCCGAATTGCCCGTACTGCGAGCAACTCGAGAGTACGCTCAAGTCGATCGATAACGTGACGGTCTACACCTTCCTCTATCCGGTGCTGTCGCCGGATTCGACGGTCAAGTCGAAGTCGATCTGGTGCTCGAAGGATCGCGGTACGACGTGGGAAAGCTGGATGCTCGATCGCAAGGCGCCGACTACCGCCGGCACGTGCGACACGATCGCGATCGACAAGAACTTGCAACTCGGCCGCTCGATGAACGTCACCGGCACGCCGACGGTCTTCCTCACCGACGGCCGACGTCTGCCGGGCGCGGTGTCTGCCGATCGGCTGGAAAAGGAACTGTCGTCCGAGCACTGAGTTGGTTCAAATCGAGAATGGGAGGCGCGAGGGACGCCTCCTGTGTTTTGTGGCTGCCGAGAGACGGGACCACGGGCGCCCAGCGCCCAGAACAAGAACAAAGACAAAGGACAACGCGATGACACCATCCATGCAACCGGTGCGTTACAGCATCGTTCCGAAGAACCCTGCCGCGCATCTGTTCGAAGTATCGCTCACGGTCGCGGAGCCAGATCCGGCCGGTCAGCGCTTCCTGTTGCCCGTGTGGATTCCGGGCAGCTACATGATCCGCGAATTCGCGCGCAACATCGTGACCTTGCAGGCGTTCAACGCGGCAGGCCGCAAGGTCACGATCGACAAGATTGACAAGCACGCGTGGCAGGCGGCACCCGTCGCAGGCCCGATCACGCTGCGCTACGAAGTCTACGCTTGGGACATGTCCGTGCGCGCCGCGCATCTGGATGACACCGTCGGCTTCTTCAACGGCACGAGCGTCTTTCTGGCGGTGGAAGGGCAGTCGGCCGCGCCGTGCATCGTCGATATCGAGCCGCCGCAGGGCGCGGCGGGGCGCAACTGGCGCGTCGCGACGGCGCTCTCCGAAGCGCGCGGCACGAAGCACTACGGCTTCGGCGCGTATGAAGCGGCGAACTACGACGAGCTGGTCGATCATCCCGTCACGCTTGGTGAATTCGCGCTCGGCGGATTCACCGAGCACGGCGTGCGGCACGATATCGTCATCTCCGGTCGCGTCGTCAATCTCGACATGAACCGGCTCGCCGCGGATCTGAAACGTGTCTGCGAAGCGCAGATCGCGTTGTTCGAGCCGCGCACGAAGCGCGCACCGGTGGATCGCTATGTGTTCGTGACCGTCGCCGTCAGCGATGGTTACGGCGGGTTGGAGCACCGCGCATCGACCGCGCTGATCTGCAATCGCACGGATCTGCCCGTGCAGGGCAAGCCGGAGATGACGGAAGGCTATCGCACCTATCTCGGCCTGTGCAGCCACGAATACTTCCATACCTGGAACGTCAAGCGCATCAAGCCCGCCGCGTTCGCGCCGTACGATCTCTCGCAGGAGAATTACATGACGCTGCTGTGGCTGTTCGAAGGTTTCACGTCCTATTACGACGATCTGATGCTCGTGCGCAGCGGGCTGATCGGCGCGGGCGATTATTTCAATCTGCTCGGCAAGACCATCGGTGGCGTGCTGCGCGGGACGGGACGCCTGAAGCAATCGGTCGCGCAGAGTTCGTTCGACGCGTGGGTGAAGTACTACCGCGCCGACGAAAACGCGTCGAACGCGATCGTCAGCTATTACCAGAAGGGTTCGCTGGTCGCGCTGGCGTTCGATCTGTCGATCTGCGCGCAGACCGACAACCGCAAGTCGCTCGACGACGTGATGCGCCTTCTGTGGCAGCGCTACGGCCGCGATTTCTACAAGGGCAAGCCGCGCGGCATTCTCGAGGAAGACGTCGAGGCGCTGTTCGCCGAAGCCACCGGCGCCGATCTGCGCGCGTTGTTCCGCGATGGCGTGCGCGGCACGCGCGATCTGCCGCTGGATGCGCTGTTCGAGCCGTTCGGCATCGCGCTCGCGCCAGACATGTTGACCAGCGGCACATCGGCCAAGCCGTCATTCGGCGCGCGCGCGGCGGCACGGATTGCACGCTGGCGGTCGTCTATGAAGGCGGCGCGGCGCAGAAGGCGGGCATGTCGGCGGGCGATGTGCTCGTCGCCATCGACGGGCTGCGCGTCACCGGCTCGAATCTAGATGGCCTGCTGTCGCGCTATCTGCCGGGCGCAAAGGTCGAAGTCCACGCGTTCCGCCGCGACGAACTGCATCGCACGGAGGTAAAGCTCGACGGTCCGGAAGTCTCGCGTTATCTGCTGACGGCCATCGACGGGCGCGGTTCGTCCAAACAATGGCGCGAGCCCTGGTTGAATGGCTAAGTGCAGTTCTTAGCCGTGGCGGATTGTTCCATTGATGCAACGATCCGTCACGACCAGATGGCTTTTTCTCGTCGGTCGAGAAACGAAGAATGCTTCCTAAGCCGAGCGCCGGTCGGCGCCCGGAACCAGATACACAGGACAGGAAGCCATCGTGACGACGATTCTGCAAATCAATTCCGCCCGCGCGTTCGCAAGGCGCCCAGTCGATGCTGCTCGCCGACGAACTCACCGCAAGCTGCAACAAAGCAATCCCGGCGCGACGCTGGTGAAGCGCAATCTGCTCGCCGACAACCTATCGCACCTCGACGACGCCACGCTCGGCGCGTTCTTCACGCCCGCCGATCAGCGTACGCCAGAACAGGCCGCCATCAACGCGAAGAGCGAAGCGCTCATCAACGAACTGCAAGCGGCGGATAGCGTCGTGATCGTGGCGCTGCTGTACAACTTCGGCATTTCGTCGCAACTGAAGACGTACTTCGACTGGATCGCGCGCGCGGGCATCTCGTTCCGCTACACCGCGACCGGCCCGGAAGGTCTCGTGAAGGGCAAGAAGGTGTTCGTCGTCTCGGCGCGTGGCGGCAAGTACGTGGGCACGCCGAATTGATTCGCAGACGCCGTACCTCAAGACGTTCCTCGGCATGACCGATGTGAACTTCAACTATGCCGAAGGCCTGAACATGGGTCCGGACGCGGCTGGTGCACTGGCGTCGGTACGTGAGGCGATCGCCACGGTTTGATTCCGGTTTCGTCGCGCAAAAAGCCCGCTGAATGTCAGCGCGCTTTTTCGTTTAAGCGAGCAGTTGGGCTTCCGACGGCAATCGCCAGTCGATCGGCTCGCGTCCGTGCTTCGTCAGATATTCGTTGGCGAGCACGAAATGTCTGCAGCCGAAGAATCCGCGATACGCCGACAGCGGCGACGGATGGGCCGATTCCAGCACGCAATGCGCTTTCTTCGTGTCGTCGATCAGACCGCGCTTCGCTTGCGCGTGCGAGCCCCACAACATGAACACGAGTCCGTCGTGACGCTGCGCCATCTCGTGGATGAGCGTGTCCGTGCACTGTTCCCATCCGCGCTTGGCGTGACTTCCGGCTTTGTTGCGCTCGACCGTCAGCGATGTGTTGAGCAGCAGCACGCCTTGCTTCGCCCACGAGTCGAGACAGCCGTGCGCGGGCGCATCGAAACCGAGACTCGCGTGGATTTCCTTGAAGATGTTTTTCAGCGACGGTGGCGGACGCACCGGCGCGGGAACCGAGAACGCCAGGCCGTGGGCCTGCGGTAGGCCTTTGTCTTCGCCGTGATACGGGTCCTGCCCGAGAATCACGACCTTCACATCGGCGGCGGGGCTCGTGAGCCGCAGCGCGCGGAACACATCGGCGGGATAGACGGTCTTGCCGGCGGGGCGTTCCGCATCGACGAACGCGCACAGCGACGCGTA
>JAQFVJ010000289.1 GCA_029439525.1 Caballeronia sp. BR6202001591004 | reverse complement strand
CTGGCGATGATCGTCGTTTGGTCCGGCGCAAACGGCCTGCAATGCCTGAGCGCGACATACGGCGACGCTGTGTCCGCCCCGTGGCATTTCGCCTGCGCGGGTGCGTGTGCGGCGCTGGCTTATGCCGCCGGCGCGCTCGGTGTGATCGTGGTATTCGCGATGGCCGTTCTGATCGGCGCGCACTTGTGCCAGGCGCTCGCGGGCGACGCGGGCGCCTGGCTCGCGCATCGGTTGAGCGGAGCGGCGGCGTGCGCGTTGACCGTAATCGCGGCGGACAACGTTCCGCTCGCCGTCAACGGCGTGGCACTCGCGATAAGCTGTGCCGCGTCGTGTGCGCCGCGACCTGCGGCAAAGCACGAAGCGCTCCGTCCGGTTGGCCGATTGCCGGAAGCCGTCGATACCGTCCGCCACGAGGCGGGACGCCTGCGTCCGGTGCATGACATCCAGCAGTTCTACCGCCAGTTCGTCGATCGGGAGTTCGACGGCCGGATGCCAGTCGAGCGTGAGGCGGCCGTCCTTCAGCGCATCGGAGAGATCGATGCCGACACCGATTTCGCCTTCGCCATCAGCCGCTCCGACGATTCGTACAGACCGAAATAGACGCACTTCTTTCTCGCCGGCATCGACGCCCGCCTTGAGGAATTTCAGCGCGCGCAGCGTCTGCCGACACCCGACGGCCCGACGAGCGTCGTGGTCGAACCGCGCACCGCGCCACCGCCGAGCATCTGATCGAAATCGGGGAAGCCGAACGACAGCTTGCTGGCGAAGTCCGGCACCGCGCGCACATTTGCCGGTGACGCCTCGAGGCGCGGGAACGTCACCAGCCCGTTCTCCGTGATCTTGAAGAAGTGCTTGCCGATCAGATGGTCACGCGCGCGCAGCTTGTGCACTTCGATCTCGCGCGCCCGGCGCATGCCGGTGTTGTAGCGATTCAGCTCGATCAGACCTTCGACGAGCGTGTGTTCCGGATGCGGCTCGTTGCCCGAGAGCGGCGCGAGGATCAGCGTGGTGCAGCGCGCTGCGTTCACGATCGCAGACAGCTCGTGGATGAACTGCGACAGCTCGAGCTCCGTCGAACCGAGCTCCGTCGAGCTGAATTCGCGCGCTGCGAAACCCGTCGATCAACTATGCCATGAAGCGCGGGCGGCTCGTCTTGATAATCGCCGCGATCAGCGCGAGAAAGCCGGACAGGCCGTCGCGCATCAGTTCGTGATAGCCGGAGACGAACAGCATGCGGTCCGAGATGGCGTCCGCGTTGTAGAAGGACAGCCTGCGCAGATGCGAAAGCAGCTTGGTGTGCGATTCGGCGATCAGGGGTACAGCACCTTGTCGCCCTGACTCACGCGATGAAAACCGATCTGCGACGAGAGAATCGTCTTGCCCGCGCCGGCCACATGCCTTCGATCAGATAGAGGCCGTCTTCGACAAGGCCGCCGCCCAGAATTTCGTCCAGCCCCGTGACGCCGGTCGTGACGTTGCCGTCGTTGGCGGCCGGTGGCCGGGCTGAATCGTTCGAAAGCTTGTCGTCTTGAGTCATGGGATTTTCTTTTTTACCTGGCGATCCGGGTTTTGGCGAACGCGAATTATGGCTGACTCCAGGTAATCTGTGGCCCATCACCCCACGATCCGTGCCGCGTTCGCACGGCTTGCCATGGCGCTTCTGCGCGGTTTCGCGCGAACCGGGCACAGCCGGTGGCTCGCGCCGGCGCCTGCTGCAAATTCATTCCGAATGCAAGCGCTTTGCATTTTTTACGCCCGCTCGCGTGTGCGAATGGTGAACGCGGTGTTTCAGCGCGCTCGGGAAAGTTTGAGAAGTGTCTCATGGGCGTGCGCCTGAGCCGCTGCTGAAATGGCGATCCATCACTACACGGACGCTGCTGAGTGCTTGTTATGGTCGCTTCCGTCCCGGCACCTTCCTTACACCATACATTCTCTTATGGGTCTCTGCAACGTTCGTATGTCTTTTCGAGCGCCTTCGCGCTGGTCGCCAGTTTTGCCGTGTTGTCCTGCGCTCTTGCCGTGCCTGCACGGGCTACCGAACCGCTGCCCGATCCGCATATTCTGTCGGCGGTGCCGTTCGAGTTTCACGCGGATCGCGCGATTCTTTCGCGTGTTCCCGAAGTGCCTTCAGACTCGCGCATTTTCTCGCCGCGGCAATCGGCACCGCGTGGTGAAAAAGCGTTTTCGCAACAGCGCGCCTGATCGCAGCGTTTCAGCACATATCGCGCGACAACGCTCATCAGGATTATCTCGAATTAGCCGATTTATCTGCCCATAATCAGATGCGTGATACCTCATCTGATTCGGCTTGAAAATCGCAATTAAACCAATGGTGATTGCGCAAATCGCACTGGCTGCGGCCACCCGCTTCGGCGCGCCCGGGTCAGCGCACGCGGACGGCGATGTCCCGCTCGTCAATCAGGCCGTTGTGATTCCAGATGATTCCAATAAGAAAAACGGTGACGTCGCCGAACTGGAAAATCTGATTCGCGACGGAAAAATCACGGAACTGCGCAAGACATATAATGGTAGTTATGGGGCAAGCCTCTCGTATTATGCCGACAGCATGATTTAATACGCCGCATTGTTTCAGCAAAACAAATTCTGGCGTGTATTCAAGACACAAAACGACGCACGCGCCGAAGCGATGTATGCGGATTTTGCCAAATCCTCCGCAACGCTCGCTGATACGGAAATTCGTCGCGTCAAGCTGGAAGCAGAAAAGGCTTTATGCCGACCAACAGATCGCCGCGCCAGGACCGTGATCGGCTATCTCAAAGCTCACGGCCTGAAGTCGAACGAGTTTATGCCGAAAGGCTTCGGCAAGAGCACAATCCGGTCGCCTCGAATGCGACCAGCGCCGGACGCGCGGAAAATCGTCGCGTCAAGATCGTGCTGACGCCGTAAGTTTCGGCTGCACTTAGCCTGGTAGCTCGAACAAGCTCGCGGACCTTGATGGTTCGCGAGCTTTTTTGCTTTTAGGGAGTACGCGAACGACGTCGCGCGTCAGAACAACGCCAGTTGCTCGCGTCCCGCGCCGCCTTCGAGTGTCAGAAGATGGCGCTTGCCGTTCGACGCCGCCTGCGTGGCTGGTCAGTTCGCCGTCGCCGCCGATCACGCGATGGCACGGCACGATGATCGCCACCGGATTACGCCTGTTGGCGCCGCCCACCGCGCGCGATGCGCCGGGTGGCAGGCCCAAGCGGCGCGCGAGATCGCCGTAGGTCTATGCTTCGCCGAAGGGAATCTGGCGCAGTTGATCCCAGACCTGCTGCTGAAACGGCGTCCCCTTTGAGCCTCAACGCCACCGAAAAATCCGCCCGCGCGCCCGTGAAATACTCGGCGATCTGTTCGCGCGTGTCTTCGATCACGCGGAACGTCGCGGGCGTCCTTCGGAAAGTGTCTGTTCCGGAATGCCCGGCGGAAAATGCTTCTGTCCGATGAAGAAGAAACCGGTGAGACAGTCATCTTCGGCGCGATAAAGATGTGGCCAAGCGGACCCGGGCCGACGTGACATTCGATCAATTCGTGTTTCCGCGCGGCCGTCGTTCGCGGCCGCCGTCTGGCTGGAGGATCGATTGTAGAATGCGCGTCAGATAAACGGATTGTCCGCGCTGCCGGTTGGCGCGGGCGGTTCGTCC
>JAQFVJ010000288.1 GCA_029439525.1 Caballeronia sp. BR6202001591004 | reverse complement strand
CGATCCCGGCCAAGCGTTACTTCACGATTGGCGAAGTCAGCGAGTTGTGCGGCGTCAAGCCACACGTGCTGCGCTATTGGGAGCAGGAGTTCACGCAGCTGAGGCCCGTCAAGCGGCGCGGCAATCGTCGCTACTATCAGCACCACGAAGTCTTGCTGATCCGGCGCATCCGCGACCTGCTCTATGAACAGGGCTTCACGATCAACGGTGCGCGCAATCGGCTCGATTCCCAAGGCTGCGCGACCAGCGACGAAGCCGAGATGGCCGAAGCGAGCGCGAGCGTGCCGGAAGCGACTTCCGGCGTCGATGTCGATCAGCTGCGCAAGGACATCCTTCGGGTGATTGATCTGCTGGGCGGTTGAGCGCCCGATGCTTGTTTACATGTCAAAAATGCCACGATCGCATCGCGGCATTTTTTTCTGTTTCTTTGTCTGTCGCATGATGCTGCCGGCAAACAGCGAACGACCGCAATACGACGATGATCGCTCGTGCTTGTCGATGCCGCGCCGGACGTGGTGTGGTCCTGCGATGTCGAATCGGAAGGAGGACAGCGAGTGTTGATCGTTGGTGGAAAGGGTTTGCTGGGGTCGGAGATTGCGCGGGTGCTTCAGAGCGGCAACGAAATCGTCACCGCGAGCCGCAAGGGCTCGGATGTGTCGGTGGATCTGTCGGACAAGGCGAGCATCGCCGAGATGTACGACAAGTTGGGACAGGTCGGCGTGGTCGTGTGCATCGGCGGCACGGCGAAGAGGCGGGCGGTTCCATCACGCTCACGAGCGGCACGCTCGCACAGGAGCCGATGGTCGGCAGCGGCGCGGTCAGTATCGTCAATGCGGGCGTCGAAGGATTCGTGCGTGTCGCGGCGCTCCAACTGCAAGGCAGGATGCGCGTGAACGTGGTGAGTCCGGGCTGGGTATCAGAGACGCTTGCTTCGATGGGCAAGGACCCGTCGCAAGGCATCCCGGTCGCGGATGTGGCGAAGGTCTACCAGCGCGCCGTGGAAGGGACGATGACCGGCGAGGTTCTGTCGGCGAAGAAAGGCTGAAGTAGCGTTCAGTCGGGCGCGACCTTGACGGTCGGCACCTTCGACTCAACCGACCAGTACGCGATGCTCAGTCCGACGCCGCGCGGGCGGGTAAACGCGCCAGTGGTCGAAGCCGTGGTGGAAGAAATACAGCGCGAAGAGACCGTCCGCCTTGCGTCCGCTGACGCAGACATAACGGCTGCCTCCCGGATAGATGCGTCCGAAGTGTGTGACGCGCGCAGCACTCTCGGGGCCGAACCGAAGTTCGACTTCGGCACGCAACGCCGAGCGCGGGCAAAGCGAGTCGATTGCGACTCTTCATCGGAGCCGCGTAGGCAAACAGGGGCATGGGGTGCCGTTCCTTCGTCGTTTCTTATCTTTCACTTATATATTAGGGGTTAAACCCCTAATATATAAGTCTTTTCTTGTTCAGTTTTCGTCTGAAGTAATAGTGTACAGAAAACGCGAGCAGCGCACCTGATAACGTCGGATGGCCGCTCGCGGTGGTTTTCTTATCGCTTATTCATTCGGAATGCCGTATTGCGGATCGGGAGGCGTTGCCGGATCCGGGACGACAGCGGGCTTCGAATAATCGATGACATTGGGCAACTGCGGATTGCTCGTGTTCGTACTGTTTGCCACGCGCGATCCGATGACCGTCGTGTCGGTCGTTCCCTAGTAGTGTTGTTGGTGAAGTCCAGCATGTAGACGAGTCTGCTGTCATAGCGGCCGTACGTTTCCACGACCATGCGATTCGTGTTGCTCGAACCGTGCTTGAAGAGGAACGAGTTCTGTTGTGTCAGTGCGTTGGGATCCGTCGGCATCGACGTGTTGGCCAACACGAGCGGACTCACCAGGCTGAGGAACAGGTTGTATTGAATGGTGTCCGAAGGATCGAAGTAGAAAACTGCCGAATCGATCAAGGTGTTGTACTTGATATACGCGGACGTGAAACTCGGCTCGAAGTTATTGAGCGGCTGATATGTCGTCACGCTGTTCTGGACTTTCGGAATGACGTTGAGACGATAGGCCGTGGTGTGCATCATCGTGAACGGCTGGACATTGCTGATCTGCAGGAACGTGTCTTCCAGTAGTCCGTATTGAATCGAGACGGTACCGCCGCCGGTTTGTACCGTGAGGTTGCTGACCATGAGGCCCAGCAACTGGGTCTGGTATTTCCCACCGACGACCAACGCGCTCGCCACGTTGATGACGCCCGTCGCCGGCGTCGTGCCAACGCAATCGGTTGTGCACGGAACCGGCTTGAGTCTTTCGACGATGGCGCCATCCGCGATCGTCAGCCTCGCTCCCTTCGCAACTTGCACGGTTCCCGCGATGTAGTGGGGCGACTTGTCCATCGTCCACGTCGTGTCCTGCGAAATTACAGTTCCATCGGCGATGATCGTCGCCGGTAGGCACATATACGTACTTCGTGACGGTGAGGACGGTGGTCGCAGGCGTGCTTCCACTGGTCGGGGCGCTTGCGCCCGACGGCGAGCTTGCGTTGTTGCCCGAGGATGCGGCGGGAGAACTCGCGGTGCTACTAGTATTGCCGGCAGTCGTAGGCGTCGACGCTGCCGGTCATGATGCGCCCGCCGGTCTGTGAGCTCGTTGTGGTCGTGGTGGTGGTCCTCGTGGAAAAGGCGTAGTCGTGGCCGGCGCACTCATCGCGGGCCTGCTGCTTGCCGGGGCGCTCGTGGCTGGCGTAGAAGCGGGTGTCGTCGGTGTCGTCGCCGTTCCACTACTTCCACTGCCACCGCCGCAAGCAGCGAGTGAGATTGCCACCAACATGCACAGATACTTTTTCATTCCCTCCCCGTATCAACGACTTCAGCCAGGTTGAACGTCCATCGGACGTAGTTAATGTTTGCTGAAGATTCACACGGGCTTTTCGCCGTTCTCGTGCGCATGCGCACAAACAAAGTCTGTCGAATCGCGTCGGGAAGGATAGTACTTCGGTGCGTTACTTCGCGCAAGCGTTAGGCACGGGCGCTCGTACGTCGCGACGAAGCGACACGGTTCGTGTGACAGGGAAGCGTAGAAGAAAGAAGAGTCGGAAATCGTGCTCCGACCAACTGCCGAAGTAAATGAAAAACCTGCGTCAGCCAATGCAGACGCGGGTTTTGTTCTGGTCGGGGCGAGAGGATTTGAACCTCCGACCACCTGCACCCCATGCAGGTACGCTACCAGGCTGCGCTACGCCCCGAAAAAATAAAACTATACCAGAGCGAATCGAATAGTAGAACTGCTTCGGCGATTTTTGCGCCGGGCGTCGATGAATTCACTCGCCGGCGACCTCAGAGCGTCAATTCCGACTGCGTGTACGGCGACGTCTGAATCTGCACCGAGTTCTTACTCACGCCGGCAGACTGCTCGCGTTCCAGCGCGAAGCGCTGACGTCGGCGAAAACGCAGCGCTAGCAACATCGAGACAGAGCGCAGGGAATCAGGTAGCTCAGAATCCGCTCGGTCCACGCATCGCGCGACGCCACGGTTTCGTATTGTGTGTGATCGTGAAAACTCGCCGATGCGAACACCATCGTCAGCGTGAAATCGAGCGACATTGCCACGAAGCAGAAAACGAAGAACAGCAGTGCGCCGTTCCAGATCAGCTTGCCCTGACCCGCGTTGAGCGTGCGGCAAATGAGCATCACCACGCCCAGCAGGGTGAGGTTGAACAAAAGGGGAATCCAGGGGAGGGCCATGCGTGGCTCGCATCGTGCGTGATTGTCCGGAATACCCTTCCGAAAGCACGCGAACTCGACTTGAGTCAGTGAGCGGCCACCGTTGGAAGCGGCGCATCTTCACACGAGGTCGATCACGCTTGAATAAGCGTATTCCTAATCATCCGGCGTGTTCGCCGAGCGTCTCCGGCAGGAAATCGATAAAGGTGCGCCCCTTGGTCGTCATGTATTTGCGACTCTTATAGACCGCATATACGGACGGTGCAAACGCCGTGTACGCGGGCAGCACGCGCACCAACCTTCCGTCGGTGAGTTCCGGATCGACGATCCAGGCTGGGGAAATAGGCCAGCCCCATGCCCGGGCGCACGAGTTGCAGCGCCATCGACGTGTCGTTGGTCTTGAGCGCGGCCTGATTCTTTACGGTGAACGCACCGTTGGGTCCGGTCAGCGTGACAGTTCCGATATTGGTGGTGTATGTCGGCGGCACG
>JAQFVJ010000287.1 GCA_029439525.1 Caballeronia sp. BR6202001591004 | reverse complement strand
CATCCACGCGGTCAAGAACAATCCGACCGGTTTCGCCGAAGGCGACTGGATGCCGTATCTCAACGTGACGTACGAACTCACGAAAGTCGGTTCGACGCAGTCCATCAAGGGCGACCTGATGCCGATGGTCGCCAACGACGGCCCGCACTACGGCGACAACGTCAAGCTGTTCGGCCCGGGCAAGTACCACCTCAAGCTGAGGATCGCGCCGCCGGCGCAGTCGGGCCATATGGCGTTCGGCCGTCACGTCGACAAGGAAACCGGCGTGGGTCCGTGGTTCAAGCCATTCACCATCGAATATGACTTCCCGTTCGCGGGCATCGGCAAGAAGGGCGGCTACTAATAAAGCTGGTCCAGTGTAGTTCGTAGCGTTGTTCGATCCCGCACCCGGTCATAAGTGCAGACATGGGCGCGATCATCTCCAGGAAGTCCGCATGAAATTCAACAAACTGTGGGTCGCGCTTTCGGCAGCACTCGTGACCGTGACGGCTCACGCCGCCGACCTGCCCACGTTCAAGCTCGAAATGAACGACGGCAAGCTGAATCCGGCGCGCATCGAAGTGCCGGCGGGGCAGCGCATCAAGATCGAAGTGCATAACGTCGGCAAGGGCCCCGCCGAGTTCGAAAGCGTGCAGTTGCGCAAGGAGAAGGTGCTGGCGCCGGGCGCGGATTCGTTCGTCGTGACCGCGCCGCTGGATCCGGGCGAGTACAAGTTCTTCGACGATTTTCATCAGACCGCGCAGGGTGTCATCGTCGCGAAGTAATGTCCGTGCCGCGCGGGACCTTCGGAACACGCGGCGATCGTAGTGGATTGAGCAGGGAGGTTTCGTTATGGGGCAGGTTCTATTCATCGTGTGGCGCGAAAGTGTCGAGGCGCTGCTCGTCGTCGGCATTCTGTACGCGTGGCTGAAGAACGGCGATCATCAGGCGCGTCGCGGCCTGCCTTATCTGTGGGCCGGCGTCGCGATCGGTTTGCTCGCGGCGATTGCGCTCGGCGCGGCGCTGATCGGCTTCACAGACGTGCTGTCGGGCAATGCGCAGGATTACTTCCAGACCGCGATGGTGCTGATCGCGTGTCTCCTGATCGTGCAGATGGTCCTGTGGATGAAGCGGCACGGCCGCACGCTCAAGCGCGATATGGAATCGTCGCTGCAAAAGAGCACGCAGGACGGGCACTGGTGGGGCATCGCGGTGCTGGTGGCGCTGGCGATCGCGCGCGAAGGCAGCGAGACGGCGGTGTTTCTCTACGGCGTCGGCTTCGGGCAATCGGGTCACGTCGATGCGGCGCAGTATCTGGCGATTCTCATCGGCTTCGGGCTCGCGCTGCTGACGTTCTATCTGCTGCAACTGGGCGGCAAGATCTTCTCGTGGCGTTCGTTCTTCTGCGTCACCGAAATCATGCTGCTGTTCCTTGCGGCTGGATTGTTCGAAGCGGGTGTCGACAAGCTTATCGACATGGAAGTGCTACCGGTAATCGTCAATCAGGTGTGGAACACGTCCGCGATTCTCGACGATTCGAGCACCTTCGGTTTCGGTTCGCTGATCGCGACGCTGACCGGTTATCGCGCGTATCCGGCGGGCATGAACCTTGTTGCGTATGCGGTGTACTGGATCGTCATCTATCTTCTGCTGCGCCGTTCGAATAACCAGATAGCGCAAAAACAAAAGGCAGCAAGCCGGCCAGCATGAGCACCGTAATGCCCACAATGAGCCGGTTTCAGCAAGCCGGCCAATGGATGCAACGTCATGGCAGCACGATCCGCATGATTCAGTGGGTCGTCGTTGCCGTGTATGCGTTTCTGATCATCGTTCCCGCCGTGATGCCGCTGCCCGATGGCTCCGCGCATCTGTGGAACAACCTAACGCTCGCGGCGCAGTTCGTGTTCTGGGGCATCTGGTGGCCGTTCGCGCTGCTGTCGATAGTGATACTCGGCCGCGTCTGGTGCGGCGTGCTGTGTCCCGAAGGCGCGCTCACCGAATTCGCGAGCAAGTTCGGTCGCGGCTGGGCGATTCCGCGCTGGATGCGCTGGGGTGGCTGGCCGTTCGTCGCCTTCGGACTCACGACGATCTACGGGCAGATGGTTAGCGTCTATCAGTATCCGAAAGCGGTGCTGCTGGTGCTCGGCGGCTCGACCGTCGGCGCAATGATTATCGGCGTGTTGTATGGCCGCGAGAAGCGCGTGTGGTGCAAGTATCTGTGTCCGGTGAACGGCGTGTTCACGCTGCTCGCGCGACTCGCGCCGTTTCACTTCAAGGTCAGTGAAGATGCATGGCGCCGCTCGTATAAGCAGGGCGAGCACGGCCATCGCGTGATTCCGATCAACTGCGCGCCGCTGGTGCCCTTGCGCAATATGAAGGGCGCGGCCGACTGCCATATGTGTGGTCGATGCAGCGGGCATCGCGATGCCATCGCGCTGACGTGGCGCTCGCCGCTGGAAGAGGTCGTCAAGCTCGGCGACAAAGCGGCGAATCCGTGGGACACGGCGCTGATTCTCTATGGTCTGCTCGGCATCGCGATCGGCGCGTTTCACTGGACCGTGAGCACGTGGTTCGTCGATCTCAAACAATATCTCGCCGGCTGGCTGATCGATCACAACATCCTGTGGCCGCTCGATACCAACGCGCCGTGGTTCCTATTCACGCATTACCCTGAACAGAACGACGTGTTCTCGTGGCTCGACGGCTCGATGGTCGTCGGGTATATTTTCGTGACGGGCTTCGTCTACGGCACCGCGCTGCTCGCGATGATCGCGCTGTCCACGCGCATGCTCGGTAAGTTCAACAGGACGCGGCTGCATCATCTGACGTTATCGCTCATTCCGATTGCGGGCATCGGCGTGTTCCTCGGGCTGTCCGCGACGACTGTTTCGCTGTTGCGCGCCGCGCACGTGTCGCTGTGGTGGGTGCCGGGTCTGCGGCTCGGTCTGCTCGCTCTGGCGAATCTGGCGAGCGCGTGGCTCGCATGGCGTGTCACGAAGCGCTACGCATCGACGCTTGGACCGCGCCTTCTTTCGATGGTATGGTTTATCGCAGCGCTGGCCGTCGCGGACAGCGCCTGGTACTTGATGTTCTGGGGCTTCACCCCAAGCTGATCGACGCCGCTGTACGCGGCCACGAGAGTGCCACGTGAGAACCAAACCCGCGTATTGATCGACGAAGATGTCAAGGCTATGGCCGTTGCCGAGGCGCATGCGAAGGAACATAACTGGAACGTGACGATCGCCATCGTCGATGACGGCGGTCATCTGCTGCATCTGCATCGCCTCGAAGGTGCGGGCGCGAGCACCGCCGTGCTGGGCCGCCGCGAAACCAAGGTTTACGAAGACACCATCAAGCAGGAACGCGGTGCGTTCCTGTCCGCGCCGATGACGGCGATGCTTGAAGGCGGCGTGCCGATTTTCGTGGGTGCGGACATCGTCGGCGGCGTAGGCGTGTCGGGCGTGAAGTCGGATCAGGATGCGCAGATCGCGAAGGCCGGCATCGCGGCGCTGGGGATCGAGAACGTCCGAGCGTTTTTCGCGCTTTCTGCGCACGCGTCATCTTCATTGTCATCGCCGCGCAAAACAAAAACGGCACACTTGCCGCTAACAAGTGTGCCGTTCGATCGATCATCATGGCGTGGCTCGTATTCATGCGAGCGCATCGCACTGCGCGGGAACCAAGAAAAGCGGCTTCGCTTGCTATCGACGACTAGCTGGCGTTTGCACGAAGGGGTCTAAATTCTCGCGTACAAGTCGTCCTCGCTGGCTAAGGCCAAACACCTCTTGGAGAGGTGGTCCCCACAATACCCGGTACGTACTTCGCTTGTTTCGCTTACTTCGTCAGGATCAGCTTGCCCAGTCGCGTGGCGCGCAGCTAGATAGGTCTCCCCATTTGTGCATGATGCTCACGTAGCTGCGTCCCTGCAGCAGCGCGTCGCGCTTTTGAGGGAGCGTTCGCATTCGCATCCGGCGTCGCGACCGTCGTGGTCGATGCGCGTACCGTCGTGACGGCAGCCGTCTTCGGACGGGTGGTCGCCGCGTCGCAAGCAACCGGGCGGCGCAGCCTGAGCGTGGAGTATCGCAGCGTGTCCGTCATGTCGGAAAGTGTGCGTTCGTTAATTCGATGGGCCTCTAGTAAATGATAAATGTTCCTATTTTAAAGCAGGCTTTTCGATCAATACGCAATTTTTGATAGCTCCGCTTCATGCTGCGGCAAACCATTCGCCGCAGTCGCTTCCGCCGATGCTCAGTGCAACGGACCTTCGTCCGTACGTCCATGTGCGTACTGGCGAATCAGCCGCACCGTGTCGATATTCCATTCCCGATACGCCGAGACTTCACGATTTCCTGCGTCTGAAGCTTGTCCAGCGTCGGATTGGTTTTCTCGGGCAGGGTGGTGCTGTAGGTGAAGCGCAGAAACAGTTGCGCTTCATCCGGTCTTCGATTGCCATCATCAGCGACCCGCCAACGTGTTCCGCGGTCGGCAGAATGTCGTAGCGCACGTTGTCGTGCGGCGTCAGCGTCAAGCGATCACGCACGACGGCCTCGCCGTAGTGGAGTTCGCGTTCCATCGTGTCGCCGTCACGCTTGAGGATGTCGCAGCTATCGAGGCCGAGCACGAAAAGCTGCGGCTGCTCCGCGCGCAATACGAGACCTTCCCACAATTGCTCGGGCGTCAGATCGGGTTGAGCGGATTGTTGATCTGGATCAGATGTTCGAAATTCAAAACGACGTTTCCTCAGATGTTCTTTGTGCCCTTTTTCAGGCATGAGGCAAGATCTCCCCAGATAAGAATAAGAACGCAATCCTTCTTTCCCCGCACAACCGCCGGATTTACGCCGCCTGACCCTTGACCACGAGAGCTTTGCAGCTTCTTGCCTGCTCGCCCTGATCGGCTTTGCCTTCTATCCGGTTCTTGTCCATCGG
>JAQFVJ010000286.1 GCA_029439525.1 Caballeronia sp. BR6202001591004 | reverse complement strand
GGCTTTCGACATCGATCGCTTCGAGCCCGCCTTCCTGCATGCTCTGCAACGCGAGGCTGATATGCGGCAGCTCGCCGTCCGGGAACACGTACTTGTCGATGGACTCGCCATCGCCGAGCGAGGTTTGGCCACTTTCCGAAGCGCTCGACGTGATGCCGTGATTCATCGCGACGCCGTCATCGACGAGCAGTTCGCAGATCTTCGCGAAGTAGCCCGGCAGGTTCTTGCGCCCGACGTGCTCGAACATGCCGACGCTCGTGATGCGGTCGAACTGCCCGGGAATGTCGCGATAGTCCTGCAGACGAATCTCGACCTGACCTTCGAGACCGGTGTCCTTCACGCGCTGCGTCGCGAGCCTGAACTGATTCACCGACAGCGTGACGCCCACGCACTTGGCGCCGAACTTCTGCGCCGCGCGAATCACGAACGCGCCCCAGCCGCAGCCGATATCGAGCAGCGTGTGGCCCGGCTGCACCTGAATTTTCGTGAGGATGTGGTCGATCTTCTTGAGCTGCGCGGTGTCGATGTCTTCGTCACCGTTCTCGAAGTACGCACACGAATAGACCATGTTCTTGTCGAGCCAGAGTTCGTAGAACCCGTTCGACACATCGTAGTGGTACTGAATGGCTTTCTTGTCCGATGCCTTCGAGTGATTGAAGTATCGTCGCACGCGGGCCAGCTTGCGTGCGCTCGTCACGGTGCTCTTCGCCAGCGAATAACCGATGTTGATGATATCGGTAAGCTTGCCTTCGATATCGATCTTGCCTTTCACATAGGCTTCACCGAGATTGTCCAGATTCGGTTCCAGCAAATAGGGCAGCGCGGTCGCGCTCTTCACGTGCAGCGTGACCTGCGGCGCAGCGAAGCGGCCGAAGTCGTGCTGCTGCCCATCCCAAAGCACGAGGCGCGCGGGAAGGTTGGCCCTGTCCCGAACTTCTTCGACCCACTGCGTCAGCTTCTTCTCCCAGAACATGCTTGTTTCCCCACGCTAAGAAAATCAAGGAAATCGAGGGAAAGGCCTGTGCCTTCGTATTCGCTACATGCCGTTACGCGTGCTGCCATGTACCGCCGTTACGGCGCAAGGCGTTCGATGCGCCACGGACCGCTCGCGCCGTCGCGCGAATAGACGATGCGGTCGTGCAGCCGCGATGGCCTGCCTTGCCAGAATTCAATTACATCGGGGATCAGCCGGTAGCCGCCCCAGTGCGGCGGGCGCGGCGGATTCTCGCCGTACTTCGCGACGAAGTCGCGTTCGCGCGCTTCGAGCGCCTCGCAGCTCGCAAGCGACTGACTCTGATTCGACGCCCACGCGCCGATGCGCGAGCCGAGCGGACGCGACACGTAGTAGGCGTCGCTTTCCGCGGCGCTGGTTTTTTCGATGCGGCCTTCGATGCGCACTTGCCGCTCGAGCTCGATCCAGTGGAACAGCAGGCTCGCGTCAGGATTCGCCGCCAGCTCTCGGCCTTTGCGGCTATCGTAGTTGGTGAAGAACACGAATCCGCGCGGATCGACGCCCTTGATGAGCACGATGCGCGCGGAAGGCCGGCCGTTCGAATCGACGGTGGCGAGCGTCATGGCGTTCGGTTCGGGCAACTTGGCATCGAGTGCCTGGGCGAACCAGGTTTCGAACTGGCGAACCGGGTCCGGATCGACGTCAGCGGCGTCCAGCACGCCGCGCGAATAGTTTTTGCGGAAGTCTGCGAAGGTCGTCATTTTTATGCAAACACTTCAGTCGCGTCAGTATAGCCAAGGTAATTCGTTCTTGCCCTGATTAGCAAAATGTGGCGCTTGCGCGCTTTTGCGTATCAGTCTGGACTATCACGTCAGCGGGATCGATAAGGCAGAATACGCAATTCGGCCGCAGTTTGCATGATCGGCCACGAAACTTTCCACAATCGATAGCTCGCTGTAAGCCTTCACTGATAAGAAGGCGCAAGGACCGATGCGATTTGCTGGCTTCTAATTTGCTTTCAATGGCCCGCTTTAAACACGTTTGTCATGAACGCTACACCTAACATTTATGGATGAAGACATCGCCGACCGCGAACGGCGCTTCGGCGGCATCGCGCGTTTGTATGGCGCTCCCGCACTGGCGGCATTCGAGCGCGCGCATGTGGCGGTGATCGGAATCGGCGGCGTGGGTTCGTGGGTCGCGGAAGCGCTCGCGCGTAGCGCGGTCGGCAGGCTCACGCTGATCGATCTCGACAACGTCGCCGAGAGCAACACCAACCGCCAGATTCACGCGTTCGACGGCAACTACGGCAAGGCGAAAGTCACCGCAATGGCCGAACGCATCAGGCTGATCAATCCGGCCTGTCAGGTCACGCAGATCGAAGACTTCGTGGAAGCCGGCCATTTCGATGCCACGCTGAGTTCCGGGTTCGATTATGTCGTCGATGCAATCGACAGCGTGCGTACGAAAACCGCGCTGATCGCGTGGTGCGTGGGGCGCAAGCAAGCGCTCATCACGGTCGGCGGCGCGGGCGGGCAACTCGATCCGACGCGCATCTGCATCGACGATCTCACGCTTACGATTCAGGACCCGCTGCTCTCGAAAGTGCGCGGCCAGTTGCGCAAACTGCACGGCTTTCCGCGCGGGCCGAAGACGCGCTTCAAGGTGAGCGCGGTGTATTCGGAGGAGCCGCTGATTTATCCGGAAGCACCGGTCTGCGATCTGAGCGAAGGCGCGGAGCATCTCGAAACCGGCGCGGGTCATACCGGCCCGGTCGGGCTGAATTGCGCGGGATTCGGTTCGAGCGTGTGCGTGACGGCGAGCTTCGGCTTAGCGGCAGCGGCGCATGTGCTGAAGGAGCTGGCAAAGCGCGCGGCTTGAGTTTTTCTCCGACTTCGCATCGCTTTAAAACAAAAACGGCCAGCGATCGAAGCCGGCCGTTGTCATTGTTAAGCCGTTATAAGCCGCCAAAATCAGTTCATCGCCGCGCTCAGCTTGCGCCGCCAGTGCGACACGATATCCAGCTGATTCGCCGCCAGTTCGAACACCGACAACATGGTCCTGCGGCCCACATCGTCCATGAACGAGCGGTCGCGTCCGACGATCGCCAGCAAGTGGTTCCAGCACGCCGCCATACTCGCGGCCCGGGATCAGCCGGTTTGCCAGCGCGAAGCGCGCTTCGAGATCGTCGGGATTCTTTTCGACCGCCGCGTAGAACGCGTCGGCGGGCGGCAGATCGGCTGTTGCATCGCGGCGTCGAGCTCGGTCTTGATCGCGTTGTAGCGCGCGTCGATGCCCTGCGTCGTCTTCGGCAAAAGCAGCTTGTCTTCTTCCTTCGCCTCATCGATGCACCGCTCCACGATCAGCCATTCGATCAGGTCCATGCGCGCGTCGTCGTAGCCCGGATCAAGCGCGAGCGCCGCCTTGATGCGGTCGATCGCTTCCTTGCGATTGCCCGTGGCCCACGCGTTGTGCGCATCGCGGCGCTCGGCTTCGGGGCCGTCCGGCACGAGACGGTCGATGAACGCGCGCAACTGGCCTTCCGGCAGCACGCCGATAAACTGATCGACAGGCCGGCCATCCGCGAACGCGACGACGTGCGGAATGCTGCGCACCTGAAAGTGTCCGGCCAGCTCCTGATTCTCGTCCACGTTCACCTTGACGAGCTTCCACTTGCCCGCGCCTTCAGCTTCGAGCTTTTCCAGCATCGGGCCGAGCGTCTTGCAGGGGCCGCACCACGGCGCCCAGAAATCGACGAGGACGGGCGTGAGCATCGACGCTGAAATGACGTCGTTTTCGAATGTGGCGAGGGTCGTTTCCATGCTTTCTCTCCTGGTGCTTACGGTCCGTTATCTCAAACTCGGTAAGATAGGGATGATCGGTGTTCGTCTCAATGGGTGATCCACGACGCATGCCGATTCGTCCTGCCCGATGCATTCTTCATGCCTCCGGCGTGCGCGGCGCATTGCGCGGCGCCGGCAGCGGGATAAATTCGGTTTGCCGGACACGTGTCCCATGCGCTGCTCGCTCCACGCCCGCTTTGCGGCTTCGATCTTCTCGCGTGAACTCGACACAAAATTCCATTCGATGAAGCGCGTGCCGTCCAGCGGCGCGCCGCCGAGGATCATCACCGATGCGCCGTTCGCGCTCGCAAGTTCGACCGGCTGACCGGGCGCGAGCACGGTCATTTGGTGTTCGGGCACCGCGTCGCCGTCGATGGTGAAGTCACCGTCGACGAGATAGACGCCGCGTTCCTCGTGTTCCGTGTCGAGCTGAAGCGTGCTGCCCGGAGCGAATTGCGCTGCGACATACAGCGTCGGTAAAAACGTGCGCGTAGGGGCCTTAGCGCCGAACGCCGTGCCCGCGATCACGCGCAGCGTCACGCCGTCACGCTCGATCTGCGGCAGCGCCGCCGCGTGATGCTCGAACGACGGCTCGCTGTCTTCGCTCGCGACAGGCATCGCCACCCAGGTCTGGATGCAATGATTCTGGCCGTTCGCGCGCTCTTCGTCGGGCGTGCGATCCGAATGGACGATGCCGCGTCCCGCCGTCATCCAGTTGACCTCGCCGGGGATGATCTTCTGCACCGAACCGACGCTATCGCGATGCATGATCGCACCCTCGAACAGATACGTAACGGTCGCAAGGCCAATATGCGGATGCGGCCGCACGTCCATTCCTTTGCCGAGCACGAGCGTTGCGGAACCGAAGTGGTCGAAAAAAATGAAAGGTCCAACGGTGCGGGCGGCGAGCGCGGGCAACACGCGTCCCACCATGAGGCCGCCGACATCGTGTTGATGAGGTTTGAGCACTGCGCGGATCGTCGAAGTCATGTCGGTCACCGTAGGCGGGCGACGCCGGAATGGCACGGCCGGAACGCCGATTCTACCGAGCGTGGCGCTTCGTCGCAGCGCGACTGATGCGGGCTTTCGTTGTTTTCGCGCGGGTTTTCGATGTGCTCTGAGTCGGCTTGCGCGCAGCCAGCGCAAAATTCAACTTGAAAGGAGAGGGAAGAACATGAGCAAGAACAAACTGTTGATCGCGATTTCCGCCAGCCTGTTCGCCGTGACGGCGACGAGCCGCGCCTTTGCGCAAACCTCGAACGGCGCCGGCAACGATTCGGCCGCGACGGATACCGCGACGGCCGCACCGGCGCCCGCCAGCGGCACGATGAAGAAGCACAAGATGCGCAAATCACAGCACATCGGGGGCGGCGACATCCAAGAAGACGCCTGCTGCCACGACCGGCAACAACGCGGCGGCCGAGGGCGGCCAGAGCCACTAAGCGGCATTCCGTGTAAGCGACGGACGCCCGCGCCGG
>JAQFVJ010000285.1 GCA_029439525.1 Caballeronia sp. BR6202001591004 | reverse complement strand
TAGCGCGTTTGCCTTGGTTTCGGAGGCGGTAGGGTTCGATAAGTGCCCAAAGTTCGTCGAATATAGGGTTAGCCATGTCCCTTTCGTCGTCGAAACAATGAGCAGGTTAAGAGCATTCATCGCGGGTTATAACAGCCCTTTCTTCATTTTGTTAAGGGTTCTAAGCCGCGTTCGACCCAATTTGCGACAGCGAGGTTCTTTCGAAGGTAATCAGATCGTGCTCGACAGCTGTGGCACCTTTCCAAGCAACGGCTCGCATGCCGAAATCGCCTTGGACAACATCGGTTGCAGACGCACGGCAGGCGCTGGATCCAGTTTGTCTTTGTTCGACGCGAGGGCTTGTTTCAAACACACCGCTAACTCCTCATCGCCAAGCCGCGCGGCCGTCGCTTTTTCTGCGTTCAGGCTGCCGAGCAGGGCGTTGAGGTGGGTGGCGGTGAAAGCCTCCACCAAAGAGAGGCGCATTTTGATCTGTTTGGCCTCGGCGGTGCGACGTTGACTCATCTGTTGCTCTACCGCCTCGGCTAAGCGGCGATGTTTGCCGACCGCCATCCGACACCGCTCGATAAGCTTGGTGTTGGCGGCGATTTGGTTCTGCGCCTCGATGGTGTCCTCGCCCAGCAAGAGAATGGGGTGAAACGTCGCCCCGTTCCAACTCAATTTTTTTGACGAAATCCGGATTGAACGCGCGCGCGACGCCGCCATAAGCGCTCACGTTCGCTTGGTCGACCGTCGCGCCGTTCTCATCGGTGAACGAAAATTGAGCTCCGGCGTAATCAGGGTGAACCGACTTTGCCTCAAGGCACTAGAAAAGCCTCGACAGGGTCAATTTTCCTGAGTAATTCCAGCCGTAAATGATGTTGACTGCGCCGAAATCATTGATGCCTGCCGGTTTTGCGTAATCCCCGAACACGCCGAATTTCTTTATCCGCGACAGTGTCTTGATCATGATGCTCCGTTTTCAGCGCGTTTTTTTGATGGCCCGTCGAGACAAGAGTCGCAGGACTCCAGAGGCCAGCGCGGTCGCCGACAGGGAGAAGAGTTCTGAGCGCGGGAAAGCGGCGATCAGGACTGGATTTTGGCCGCAGTCTTGCGCATTGAGCGCCAGCGCAATTTGTTTTGATTGCTGGCGGGAGTGTCGGCCGATTCTAAAAGAAAACTGAAAGTTTGCCGAGAACCAATCTTTGAGAGGACGCCGAGCCAAGGGCGGCGCGAGAGCCTGGGAAGGGCAAGCGATGGAAACGACGAAGCAAGAGGAACTCTACAAGGTATCTGCAAACAAAAAACCATCCACACGTTCTCGAAATGATTGTGTCGGCCAATTCGCCGCACGCGGCGAAGAAACGGGCTCTTGGGCACGTGAAAGAAACCAACCCGACGAAAGGCCGATCGCTTGAAGAGTCGCAGAGCAACTCAATCGCACTGTTCGCAAAAAAGCGGGCAAGAACGGATGCTTGGTGACCAACAAGGCTGCCTGTGAAAGCCTTTGGCTGTGGCCTGTGCGGTTGATCCCGCCACAGGCTCAGGCGAGGAAAGCTCCGCCGCTGACTTAGTTCGAGAGCGGGCTCTGCGTCTCTTCTTATTGAAGCGCTTCTCTTCTCTTTAGGCCGCTCTGCGCAGTCTATAGAACCTTTCGATCGTATCTGTCGGAGTTTCTTGTGGTCTTTTCCTTAAATCTTCCTTGAAGTCAAGCAAACCGACCGATGAGCGATGGCTTACGCGCCGCGCTCATTGCTGCCACTCTTGGCATTGAATTGCGCGATCATGTTTTGTGGACGCAGACTAAAAATCTAATGGAAGTCTAACGTCGAATTTGTCAATGGTCGCTTTGAGCTCCGCGAGCAGCTTAGCATGTTGGTAATTGGCGAAATGCGCAGCGCTGAAATCCACTTTCGCCTGGTCGTAGTGCCTCACAAGCGCCATAAGCATTGCCGCGTGTACGTTGAGTTCAGTCATTCGACCGATGAGCGTGTGTCTAAACGAGTGGAAGACCTTACGGTCGTCCGTTATTTTCCGCTCGTCCAGGTAGTTCGCGAAACGTCGCGTGACGTTTTTCCCGTGGCCGTTCGCCCCCGGTTTGAGCTTAGGGAAGAGTTGTGTGGCTCTGCGCGCGCAAAGTTTCGACATACTCGAGAAACCCGGATTCAACAATCACGCGATGCAGCGGTATGCGGCGCTGAAAATTGGCGTTCTTCGCTTTCTCAATATTGAAAAACCAAATGCTGCCTTCCCGTTGGACGTTTCTCAACGGAAGGCTCGCGAGCTCTTCAAGGCGCGCGCCAGAGCCAGAATATAAAGCACGAGGAACGGCAGCCAGCGATAATCGGGCTTGTCCGTTCGCTTTGTGTAGAGACGGGGTCAAAAATCGTCGCCCGATCTTCGGCGGAGAAAGGCTTGTATGAGCGCTTTTGTTGTTCGAGCTTCGATTTGGTCGAGACCTTTGCGTTTTCGAAGGAGTTAGTTAGCGTCTTCCCGCAGCCCGTTGTTGATCGCGTAGGCGAACAGGTCGCGCAAGAAAGACAGCTTGGAGGTTGGCGCTCGCGCCTTCGTCGATCAAAGCGTTTTTGAAGTTGACGGCGTTTTCCAACGCGTAATCGCCGATGGGTTTGTCCCCCTTGCCGTTGTCGGAAGTCTGCAAAGGCGCTTTCTTTGGCCGCGATAGTTCGCGGCTGAGATGGACGCGGAAAAAACGGGCAGATCCATTGAGGAAACCGGCGGGCCGGCAACAGAAAAACGATCGCCGAACATCGCCTTCGCCAAACGGATGTCTTCGTCCGTTTTCTTTTCATTTTCAAATCGCGGATCTGCGTGCCGTCAGGCAACACCACGTCGCGTCCGGCAACACCACGTCGAATTGTTTAAGCATTTCGACTTTGAGATCGGGGAAGGTCGGCTTCGCGCGCGTCATCGCAAGCTCCAAGTTGAACGACAGCGCGAACAGCGAACAGAACCGATTTTTGCAGAGATGCAGCAGCTTGTTCATGGGCGAAGCGGCTCACCGCGCGCCCAAACGAAAAGGCCCAAACCCTGAGAGCTTGGGCCTTCGCGAGACTTTTGGTGGCGAATCAGGGATTCGAACCCCGGACCTGCGGATTATGATTCCGTCGCTCTAACCGACTGAGCTAATTCGCCGAAATTAAGAGGAGTAGGAAAAAAATTATGGTGATATCGGGAATGTCTGTCAACTCCTCTCGCACAACTTCACCAATCCTCGTGATAAACATTCGACTTGCGCGTGTCCTTCACGAACAGCATGCCGATCACGAACGTCACCAGCGCGATCACGATCGGATACCACAGCCCCGAGTAGATATCGCCGTTGGCCGCGACGATTGCGAACGCGGTCGCCGGCAGGAGCCCGCCGAACCAGCCATTCCCGATGTGATACGGCAGCGACATCGACGTATAACGAATCCGTGCCGGGAACATTTCCATCAGCATCGCCGCGATCGGCCCGTATATCCATTGTCACGAAGATCACGAGGATCGTCAGGATGACGATTGCCATCGGCCAGTTGATGAGCGCCGGATCGGCCTTCGCACATCCGCCGCCTTGCCGTCGTACGTGTTCACCACCGTCTCACCGACCTTGATCTGCGCGAGCGTGCCTGCCGGTGCCGCCACGTTTCATAGTTCAGACCGGCCTTCGACAGCGCGCTCTTGGCGATATCTCACGAACTCATGAATTTCGACGTGCCCATCGGATTGAACTGGAACGAGCACTCGTCCAGATTCGCGATCACGACGATCGGCGACTTTTGCGTCGCGGCTTCGATCGCCGGATTCGTGTAGTGCGCCAGTGCCTTGAACAGGGGGAAGAACGATAGCGCCGCGATCAGGCAGCCCGCCATGATGATCGGCTTGCATCCGATGCGATCCGACAGCGAGCCGAAGAAGACGGAAGAACGGCGTGCCGATCAGCAGCGCCACCGCGACCATGATGTTCGCGCTGGTGCCGTCGACCTTGAGCGTCTGCGTCAGGAAGAACAGCGAATAGAACTGGCCCGTGTACCATACAACCGCCTGGCCCGCCGTCAGACCGAACAGCGCGAGCAGCACGATCTTCAGGTTTTTCCACTCGCCGAATGCTTCTGTGGGCGGCGCCTTCGAGGTCTTGCCCTCCGACTTGATGCGCTCGAACACCGGCGATTCATGCAGCTTCATCCGGATCCACACGGAAACGGCGAGCAGCAGAATCGACACGAGGAATGCCACGCGCCATGCCCATGCGCCGAACTGCTCTTCGCCGACGGTCGTGCGCACCGCGAGAATCACGATCAGCGAGATGAACAGGCCGAGCGTCGCCGTGGTCTGGATCCACGTCGTCCACGCGCCACGCTTGTGCGCCGGCGCATGCTCCGCGACGTAGGTCGCCGCGCGCCGTACTGGCCGCCGAGCGCGAGACCCTGCAACAGCCGCATCGCGATGAAGATGATCGGCGCCGCAATGCCGATCGTCGCGTAGCCGGGCAAAAAGCTGATCAGGAACGTTGACAGACCCATGATGACGATCGTCACCAGGAACGTGTATTTGCGCCCGACCATATCGCCAAGCTGCCTGAACACGATCGCGCCGAACGGACGCACCGCGATGCCCGCCGCAAAGCCCAGCAAGGTGAATATGAAGCCGGCCGTCGGATTGACGCCCGAGAAACACGTCTTGCTGATGTAGATGGCAAGCGAACCCGCCAGATAGAAGTCGTACCACTCGAACACCGTGCCGAGCGACGAAGCGAAGATGACCTTCCGCTCTTCCGCCGTCATCGGTACGTGTGATCGGTGCGTGTGAAATGCGCTCCTCA
The DNA here is from genome assembly GCA_029439525.1 of Caballeronia sp. BR6202001591004. Lineage (GTDB taxonomy): Bacteria > Pseudomonadota > Gammaproteobacteria > Burkholderiales > Burkholderiaceae > Caballeronia. The sequence continues at coordinate 161 of JAQFVJ010000285.1, read as the reverse complement.
ACCGTAGCCATGAACCGTCTCCTTCTCGTATTTGATGTTCGACTTCATCGGCCCGTGCGCACGGCGGTTCCGGTGCACTGATTTTGAAACGAAAACTTACGGCGTTCTGACGTGCGAAGAGGCGGGTGCTCCACAATGTGTGTCGGGATGAAATGAATCGA